>NZ_JBCLVH010000004.1:0-262131 GCF_039548255.1 Lentibacillus songyuanensis | reverse complement strand
ACATTTTATGATAGAGTGCCTTTTCTTTTTTGGCTAGAATATCGCTCAAATACCCTCGAGAAATATTTTACACTTACCAATGACGGGGGAACTATCGGATAGCACTCTAGCATCCCGTCCTTCCCCCCTTCTCCCACCAAATATGTTAAACTCATCATAGAATAACTTACTCACAAGCAAAAGGAGACCACCATGCCATACAAAATACTTTTCCTCGACATCGACGGAACCATACTAAAACCAGACCATACTTATACAAGCTCAACCAAGGATGCTATTAACCAACTTCAAGAAAATGGAATTGAAGTTTTTCTGGCAACTGGCCGTCCAATTCATGAGATTGCTGAATTGGCTGATGAACTTAGAATTACCTCGTTTATTGGCTATAACGGGGCCCATGCCATCTACCAAAAAGAATCGATTATTGATGAACCGATGAATCCGGACACGGTTGCAGCGTTTTTGCAAATTACAGCCGAACATGGCCAGGAGATTGTATTCTATACAGACGAAAAGAATTATTTCACGGCATTGGATACACCTGAAGTAAATCAATTCATCGAGACGTTTCAAATGAAGAAAAATGAATACTTTACACCTGACATTATGGATAAGGTTCTTGGTGCAACGATAATTAACATGAAATCAGAAGCCATTGTGCATTACGATATCGATGCAACGATTCATCTTTCTCAAGTAAACATAACCGGTGTCGAACATTGCTACGACATCATTCGTAAAACGGTAAACAAAGGGGAAGCAATCAAGCGCGTACTAAATCGTTTAGATATGCCGAAAGAACGTGCCATTGCCTTTGGAGATGGAATGAACGACAAGGAAATGCTCCAAGCAGTTGGGGAAGGCTTTGCAATGGGAAATGCGAATCCGGATCTGTTACAATATGCCAATCGAAAGACAACTTCAGTCGAAGATTCCGGGATTTTTAACGGGTTGAAAGAATTGGGATTAGTGAATTAGTATAGGAAAAGCCGGAACTGTATTGTTTCGGTTTTTCCTATTTTTGTGTGATCGATACTGCTACACCGTTCATCAACTAGTCGAAAAAGCCCGTCATTTGTTAGAAGAAAAAATATTGCCTGTCGATATTTCCCGGGAAATAGTATGATTAGTTGTCGAATCTATCAACGTTCACTCCAACCCATAAACCAAAAACCGCTCCCGCGAATCCTGCTCAATCAACCCTGGCACCACTACTTCCCGCTTCAATGTAAATATTGTATCACTTCCCAAAAAGTTCTCATATTCCACATTTGGATAATACAAAATCAAATCAACTTTCCGTTTCACATCTTCAACAGATGCCAAAATATGATAAACGACCTGCTGGAAAATAGTCACCGAAAACGGATTAAAAAAGTAAAAATGCGTATCCTCAGGAGTAATTCGGTAATCCTCCGCCAGGCAATCAAGGAATTGAATGGTACACCCGCGATTTTTCGCATACTGTAAATAGCTGCGTAAATTTGCCTTTGCTTCGTCTAACAAGACCTGATCCATTTCGATTCCTTTTACAGCCACTCGGTGATAATGATGCAAATAAAAACTCAAACGCCCCTTGCCACAGCCAAAATCAACGACTTGACTTCCATACCTTAATTCATATTCGGCAAACAATGCTTCCAGTGCGGTATAGGGAGTTGGCTCGTATGGATTATGATGCAACGAATCCGGATAGGTGATGATATTAGCTTGTCCTGTTTGCACATGTAATGATTTGTCGTAATAGTATTCCTTCAGTGGTATGGCCTTTTTCACAAAATTCCTCCCTGAATTGCGATTATCCCCCATCTGAATTTTCCTAAGGTATCAAAAAAGAAGCAAATCCTTCATCCGGACGTGCCTCTCCTGCTTTGATAATGCACCAGTAAGCCTCAATCAAATAACTGTATTTCTTGAGCTGCTTGTTCATCGGTTGCCTTCATCGATTCTACCGAGCGGCTTGCTGCATCATTATTATTCATTAATAATGTTTGATACGACGTTAAAATATCATCCAGTTCCTGATTAATGCCGTTTAATGTATCAATCATATCAAGCTGGCCAGCGTGGATTGGTGGGATACTGACTGGTTCCAGCTCCTGAGCGGTTGTTTGCAAGTCGATCATGACCTGTTCCACATTGGCAAAATCTATTTTGATTTGTGTATTCATGTCTTATTCAGCCCCCCTGTTTGCTGCTCGTAAATCACTTAATCGCGTATTCTTAGCCACATATTCACGCTGTAAGTCACCAATAGATACCCTGATTTCTTCCATTTTATCCGCTAATTGGCTAATGATATGCTCGAACTGTCGCTGTACGATCGATTGGTAGCTCTCCTGCAAGTCCTGATGTCGAAAATCCTGGAATTGGCTCGCCTGTTGGCCATTCCATGTATGTACGGTCAGTTCTGGTTCAAAGCAATACCGCTGATTGATTTGAAACTCTTCCTGATAATTTTCCACCTGTTTAAAGGTCGTCTTCAATCGTTCCAAATCATCCCGTTTTTGAATAAGCTGCTGATTCGTGGAATAAGTGGCACTTTGTAGGGTTGTGATTTGATTATCAATACCGTAAACCATTTGTTCACCTCTAGTCTTCACACGCTGGGAAATAACTCATCTAATTATACATTATATGGTATTATCACCCTAGTCAATAGGGGCAAAAAGAACTGTTTTTTAATTGCTATAAATAGGTAATAAGTCGCTTACTGTGTTTTCACTAAATGCAACATCAAAACAGTAAAAACCTCTTTCACAAACAGGTCTTTTATACTATACTGATGTTACGTAAACATTACATTTGAAGCGAAACTGTAACATCAATAACGCAGAAGGGGAGAAATTTAATGACGAATTCCACTCCTAAACGAACAAATTTTTTAAGACAGCTATTCCAAAAAACGAAGGATGACTCGCATACAGGCAGATGTGGTGAACAGAATCTGCTTCCAAATGAATCGGTCCTATTAAACTATTATCAATCATTAGCAATGAATCACCCGGACTTAATTCTGGTGTTGTCACCAGAAGGAGAAATCTTATCGCAAAACCGAAGCAGTATTAACGAGCTACTAGGTTTTCCTGTACATAAAAAATTGATATTTAACAAACTGGTCGCAACAGACATCTACAACAAACTGGCAACAACGTTTTATCAAGCACTCGCAGGAAATACTGAAAGACACGACATTAAAATAAAACATCGACAGGGTCACATGCTTCAGCTTGTCTTAACCTTTATCCCAATTACCGTAGCAAAACAAACAACAGAAGGCGTTTATCTCATTATCAAAAACATAACGGAATATAAACAAGTCGTCCAAGCACTGGAAGTAAGCGAACAGCATTTGTGCCATGCCCAGCAAATAGCTAATATCGGCAGCTGGGAGTATGTGATTGACGATAATCAGTTGATTTGTTCGGATAATTTCTATCGCTTATTTGGCATTCAACGAACCGAGCATATGCCAATGGAAAAGCCATTTGAATTGGTACACCCTGACGATTATGAACAAACATGGAACCTTGTTAACCAGGCAACTGACATTGGAACAAGTTATGCGACATCGTTTCGCTTTTACCATGGCCAAACAAAGGAATTGCGCCATATGAAAGTCCAAGCAGATACAACATGGAAAGACAACAAGCCATTTAAACTGGTTGGGGTGATTAGAGACGATACCAATGAACGACAAAACGAAAACAAATTAAACGATACCATCCATCGTTTTCGCTATATTTTCGATCATCTAGAGGCCGCAGTTTGGCTGAAAGATGTCGTACCTGATGCACACACTTTCATTTCAAAAGGGACCGAGCAGATTTATCAGTATCCGCTACAGCGTTTATACGATGACCCGACCTTTTGGGAAGCGTCCATTCACGAGGAAGATCGTGCAGAAGTACAACGCAAGCAGCAATTATTGGCCCGAGGTAAAGTGCTAAATCATGAATACCGGATCCATTGTGGTGATGGGTCAATCAAATGGGTGTATGATCAGACCGTACCCTGGATGAATCAAGTTGACGAGCTTGTGAGTATATTTGGGGTGCAAATTGACATTACAGACCAAATGAAACTCCGAGAACAGCTCGATTATCACGCTACCAACGATCCATTGACATCTTTGCCTAACCAGCGCAGTCTTTATCATAAACTGGACAAGTTGTGCGATCAACAACGACCAGGTACGTTCGCATTATTGTATTTAGATTTGGACAATTTCACCCAAATCAATCATGCCTTAGGATACCAAACTGGTGATGAAGCATTAATCCAGGTTACCAATAGATTACAAGCAATGATGCCAAATAACAGCTTTTTATCCAGGGTTAGCGGGAATGATTTTGTTATCATTATCCAAAACTACCCCAGTGAGAAAGATATCATTGATTTTGCGGAATCCATTATCAACCATGTGAGTGCATCGTTGGACGTAAAAGGATACGAGTTACACATCACAGCAAGCATTGGCATTAGCTTCTTTCCGAAAAACGGAGATGACAAACTAACCGTAATGGAAAGTGCCTACTCCGCGCTTTACCAGGCAAAACAGCTGGGTAAAAATAATTTTCAGCTCTATTCGTTTACCAAAGATATCTCGTCGTATAAACGATATTTACTGGAAAAGGATTTGCGGCAAGCCATTAAGCTGGAGGAATTTGAATTATACTACCAGCCTAAAGTAAATACGAAGACTGGCTTCATCGAAGGAGCTGAAGCGTTAATCCGCTGGCATCATGATGAATGGGGCTTGGTTTCGCCAGGTGAGTTCATCCCGATAGCAGAGGAAAATCACCTGATTCAGGAATTGGGTGATTGGGTGATCAAAACCGTATGCCGGCAATTACGGGAGTGGAAGGATAGAGATTATACGCTGCGTCCCATTTCCATTAACATCTCGCCCATCCGTTTTTTGAAAAAAGGATTGGCGGAAACAATTCAACATTACTTGGAACACTTCCAGATCCCTGCAAAATATTTGGAATTGGAAATTACAGAAGGATTTCTATTAAAAACAGAGCAACGTGTGCTTACCACGTTGGCAGAATTAAGAGAAATGGGCGTATCCATTGCCATTGATGACTTTGGAACTGGATTTGCATCCTTAGAATATCTGCACGAGTTTCAAGCAGATACACTAAAAATTGATCGGCTCTTTATTAACCACACACACGAAGCCAATCATAAAGACGCAGCTATTGTTGCAGCTGTATTGCATTTGGCAAAAGGATTGGGCATGAAGACGGTCGCTGAAGGTGTCGAGGAGTATGGCCAATATGAATTTCTGCTGCAGAAAGAATGTGATGTCATTCAGGGGTTTCTTTTTTCCAAACCTGTACGAGTAACCGAATTTGAACAAATGATGCAGGCTGGCACCCTGAAACCATTGAAACGAAAACTTTCGCAGCAGTCGGAAGTGGAACGCAGAGAGTATTTCCGCTTTACATTTCCTTATTATCTGAAAGCAAAAATGCGAATTACAGAAGTGAATCATAAAAAGGTCAACCTTGGCTATGCAGCTATTTTAATTGAAAATATTAGTCTTGGTGGCATTAAAATACTGTCACCGTTAAGGCTACCAGTCAATACCGCTATTACATTCAACTTTCAACTCTCACTGATGAATGCGTTATTTGATGTCGATGGAAAACTCCTTTGGAAGAACGAAGGAAAAGCAGACACATTCTTTTATGGCATAGCCTTAACGATGGGTGAGAAAGATAAAAATCGACTCGCGGGTATATTGAATAAAATGACTGTTTTAAAGAAGTTGAACCAGGAAATACCAGATACCAACTTTCTAAAAGAAAACCCATATGCCTATTTACACAATCATCCATTGTAAGACTTGATATCGATTTGAGACTGCTGAAATAGGGTAAGCATGCGTATAGAACTACTTATAACAATATGAGGAAGATGGTCGATGCATCATTCAGAAAAAATATTTCAAAAAGTATTGATGGACGGAATGCAAGACATGGTTTTCGTCATTCGTATTGATGAAAAAAACATGTTTTACTATCACTTTATGAATCGTGCTGCCATGGAACGAACAGGATTGACAAAGCATGTATTAGGACAAAGCCTGCAAGCGGTAAATTCAGCGGAAACCGCTACACGAATGATACGGGAATATGAAAAAGTGATGAAAACGCGCGCCTCGGTGACGTATGAAGATTCCTATGTTTCATCATCTGGGGAAAAATATTATTCGCAAACGGAACTAACCCCACTGTTTCATTCGAATGGCACATGTGACATGATTGTTGCCGTGGTGAAAGACATATCTGACCAAAAACGGGCCGAACTTGGCTTAAAAGAAACAGACGGGAAATTGGAAGAAAGCACACAGATGTATCATTCCTTGTTTGAATACAATTCGGATGGCATCTATACACTGGATCTTACAGGGCAAGTGATAACAGGGAACCGCATCTCCCAAATGATTACCGGCTATACGCCACAGGAACTCGCCGGGACATCCTTTTTTTCCCTTATCAGCCTTGAAGATCAGGCAACAGTACAGCATCACTTATACCAGGCAATCACAGGTGATGCACAAAACTTTCAAGTCACCGGACTCAGCAAATCTGGCAGAGAAATGCAGGTAACCCTAAAGTTCTCACCAATCGTCATCAACAAAGAAATCACAGGTCTTTTTATCATAATGAAAGATGTCACGGAACGGGTTAATCTAATAGAAAAATTTAAGGAAAGTGAAAACCGCTTCCGGATTATTGCGGAAAATTCATCTGATTTAATCACATTGGTTGATGCGCATGGGATGATCGTCTATCTATCACCCTCCTGCCTGGATGTGCTGGGGTTTCCTTACTCGAATTATGTTGAAAGACACTTTACGTATAATGTCCATCCCGATGATATTGAGAAATTGAAACACTCCTTTCACATGTCAATCAAACGTAAACAGCATTGGATTCGAGAATTCAGGCAAAAACATCAAATGCGCGGATGGATATGGTCAGAATTGCATGGAACCCCAGTATTTGATGATCAAGACAGATTTATTCACATGGTCGTTGTTACCAGAGATATTTCATTACGAAAAGAATATGAGGCCGAACTGGAGCATTTCGCCTACCATGATCCATTAACAAGATTGCCAAACCGCCGACTACTCAAAAAAAGGTTAAACAAAGCCCTAAAAGAATGCCGTTTGAACGATGATGGACTGGCCATTATCATGATGGATATTGATTATTTCAAACACATTAATGATCAAATGGGACACGATATAGGAGATGAAGTCATTACAGAGTTCGGCAAGCGTGTACGTCAATGTATCCGAAAAAATGATCTGGTTGCCCGACTTGGCGGGGATGAATTTGTAATCCTCCTGCCACAGCTCACGTCACCAAATGTTGCCGAATCCATTGCCAAAGACATCCAAAAGGCGATGCAGGAGCCATGGTCCATCGGTGACTATAAACTAAATGTAACAGCAAGTTTCGGAATTGCCATATTTTTCAGGCAAGACACAAGCCCCTATGCCATGTTAAAAAACGCCGACCTCGCCCTATACCGCGCCAAACAATCCGGTCGGAACAGCTATAAAATAAATGAAGTCTAAGGCGGGCGGGAACGCGGCGTCGGTTCGAGATTATTCAAAAAGTGAAATTAACCCGCTCTTCCCCTGTTTCAGCGTGGCTCTGACCCGTTTTGGTGCAACTCCCGCCCGTTTTGTGCAAAGTCTCGATCGTTCAGAACGCTTCCTCGAGCGCTCGACTCCTTTCCTCGATCGCTCAGCCTACTTTCCCGAGTGCTCGACTCCTTTCCTCGATCGCTCAGCCCACTTTCCCGAGCGCTCAACCCCTGTCCTCGATCGCTCAGCCCACTTTCTCGAAATCCTTCCACACCAGGCTCGATCACTTCCCACTCCTTCTTGCTTGGTCCTCTCCCACGCCTCATTACTCCATCTATTTTTAACCTCACAAACCATATTATCAACCAAACACGGGGGAGCTTTCCTTGACGATTAAAAAACATTCCGTTATTCTAAGTCCATCATGAACGCAGTCCTATTTTTAAGGTCAGCTGTGTTCCATGCTAGAAAAATGCCGAACGGTTTCCATAATCAGTTGGAGGTTTTGTTTTTGAATGCTATCCTAAACAAATTAAAGCAGCTATCACATAAACAGATTCTTTTCTTCATTATATTAGCAGTTTGTTTCGTTGCCTCCATTGTTTTCGTGCATCATAATTACGCATTCTATGATCGTCCAATCGCTAAAATAGTCAAAACGGAACTGGTAAAAACAAAGGACGTGACGGATGAACAGCATAATAAAGATAAGCTGTTCACGCAGCAGATCATCGCTGAATTGAAAAATGGCGACGCAAAAGGACAGCGTATCCACTTAACAAATACATATTCGTCATCTGGAGCTTATGACCAGGAATATCATGTTGGCAATGATTTGTTCGTTTCGATCGATAAGAACAAGAACGAGCATACCTATGTAACCGGAAGTATCAAAGACGTCAAACGCGATAAATATGTTTTGCTGATCGCCTGGATATTTATCTTCATTTTACTGCTCGTTGGAAAAAGGCAGGGACTGTTCTCGATCATAAGCTTAGCTGTTAATGCCACGATATTAACCTACGCGCTGGATGTTTATGTGAAAACCCAGAGCTCGCGGTTGTTAGTAATCTGTGGGATAAGCGTCGTTTTATTTACGGTTATTTCTCTGTTACTTGTGAACGGTTTTAATGAAAAAACATACGCGGCTATCATCGCAACACTTTTGGGGACGTTGATTGCCATGTTAGTTACGTATCTGGTGATGTGGATAACTTCCGAAAACGGACTTCGATACGAAGAGATGCAATTTTTAACCCGTCCCTATAAAATGGTGTTTATGGCAGGATTGCTGCTCGGGTCACTGGGAGGCATCATGGACGTGGCCATTACCATGTCTTCATCCATCTTTGGTCTATATGAGGCAACGCCCAGCATATCCGATAAAGCATTAAAAACCTCAGGAAAAGAGATTGGCAGGAATATCATGGGTCCAATCACAAATATTTTGTTCTTTGTATATGTCAGTGGTTCCATTCCCATGCTAATTTTGTATTTAAATAATGCTTCCCCATTGACGTTTTCCTTTTCCATGAACCTTTCACTGGAATTGGCGCGGGCCTTAGCCGGTGGGATTGGCATCGTGATCACCATTCCGATCGCCCTATATACGTCTATATTTTTCGTTAAGCGAAAGAAGGCTCAATCATGAATACATTAGTGTGGCTGGCAGCTATTTTATTTCTATTAATGATCCTTGTCGGTGGAAAAAAAGGCGCACGGTCGTTTATTGCCTTATTCCTGAATTTTGGCGTACTCCTTATTACCATACTCATTATGACGATTCCAAATGTCAATCCAATTATCCTGACATTGATCGCATGTACGCTGATTAGTTCGATTAGTTTGTTTTATATTAATGAAGTAAACATTACCACCAAAACGGCATTCATTTCGACGATGATTACCATTGTCATTTTACTTCTTTTCATTGTCATCGTGACGAAAAAAGCGATGTTTCAAGGGTTTAGCGAAGAACAGACAGAGGAAATCAGCGTATTTTCCCTCTATATTGGTGTGGATTTTGTGAAGGTAGGTGCCTCGGTAATCATCATGAGTACTATCGGCGCGATTACTGAAGTTGCCATTTCCGTTGCCTCGTTAATGCGGGAAGTATGTAATCATAACCCGTTGATCAGCAGAAAAGATTTATTCACATCCGGCTTGCGTGTTGGCAGGGATATCCTTGGAACCGATACGAACACATTATTTTTTGCCTTCTTTGGCAGTTACCTAGGATTGCTCATATGGTTTAAGGATCTATCTTACTCCGTTGGCGAAATCGCAAATTCGAAAGTATTCACCGCTGAAATGATTAATATCCTTTGTGCAGGTATCGGCCTGGCTCTGATCATTCCTATTACAGCAGGGATTACCGCTTATTCATTGGTGAAAACGAAGGAGTGACGTCGTGTGCGCCCTCCCTCTAAAGGCCCTCTATCAACACATAGCCACTCATACATTAAACCTGCCATCGTAATTTATACTGCGGCAGGTCCAAATCTTTTCAAAAAAAGCTATCTCAAGCGTGTCCCACAACCGGCAAACTTTTTGAGATAGCCTTTCCTATTTACATTATTGTCGAAATTCCATAAGTTGTTGATTTATATCTTTTGTCTGATGATAGATCGATTGATAAAGTGTGAATAGCTGCTTATATTGTTCCACGTTCTCACGATTCGGTGAAAACTCCCTCTCAACACGTAAAAATACATCCGCACAATCATTGAGTGTGTCAAACCAGCCACAGCCAACTGCTGCAATCATGGCTGCTCCGATACCTGGTCCTTGCTCACTCGCTAGCTTGATGATGGTCGCATCAAAAATATCTGCCTGCATCTGGAGCCAGTCCTCATTTTTTGTACCTCCACCAGTGGAAACAATTGTATCAATTTGCTTCCCACTTTTTCGGAAAATGGCGAGTGACTCGTTCAATGAAAATGTAATTCCTTCCATCACCGCTCGAACAAAATCTCTTTTCCGGTGGGAGCTATCCATACCGATAAAGCTTGCACGAATCGCAGCATCTGCATGTGGTGTCCGTTCTCCTACAACATATGGGGTAAACAACAGCCCATTCGAACCAACAGGGACCGCCCCCACTTCACTGACCAGTTCCTTAAAGCTTTCATCCTTAGCAAACACATCTTTGAACCAGCTTAGACTATATCCTGCTGCTAGCGTTACTCCCATCGTATAATAAGCATTGGGGGCTCCATGGTTAAAGTAGTGTACCTTCCCTTGAAAGTCCTTGTCATTACTTGATTCATAAGATAGCACTACACCAGATGTCCCAATACTGCATAACGTTTTTCCATCTTGCAAAATCCCGGAACCAATCGCTCCACACGCATTATCGGCACCTCCGGCAAATACACGCGTTGCTTCTTGGAGACCAGTCGCTCGCGCCACATCGGCTAAAATTGTTCCTACTTCAGCCGTGGATTCTACCAATGGCGGGCATAAGGATAAATCGAGATCAAGTAACGCACACATTTGCTTGCTCCACGCTTTATCGCTAACGTTTAATAATAGGGTCCCAGCAGCATCCGAATATTCCATATGCAATGCCCCAGTGAGCTTGTATCGCAAATAATCTTTAGGTAATACAAACGTATTGGCTTTGCGATAAGTTGCTGGTTCGTTCTCTTTCACCCAAAGCAGCTTAGGCAGGGTAAATCCTTCTAATGCTGGGTTTTTCGTGATTTCCAGCAGGCGTTCTTTCCCAACAGTTGCTTCAATCTGCTGACACTGTTCGGTTGTCCGTGTATCGTTCCAAAGAATAGCGGGACGTAACACCTCGTTATGTTCATCAAGTAATACAAGTCCATGCATTTGACCAGAAAAGCTGATCCCCTCAATAGCTTCTTTAGAGCAATCGGCGTTGCGCAAGAGATCAGACAGGCCTGCAATTGTCTGCTCTACCCATACGTGAGGATCCTGTTCACTATATCCAGCCTTTTCCTGAATCAATGGATATTCTTTAGAAACTTCTTCTGTTACTTCACCCTGTTGATTCACGAGCAATAGTTTCACCGCGCTAGTTCCTAAATCGATACCAATTACATATTTCATGACAGCACCTCTTTTATTTTTCCCCAGCGTATATGTTCAACAAGTATTGATTAATCGTTGTTTTGATTGTTTCTACTCGTCCAGACTGATGATTGATTTCTGTTAAGCCAAGGGCGTGTTCTTCAAGTTTATGGAAATCTGTTTTTCCTTCGACAATATCTAAACCAATGCCTTCTTTATAGCTGCTATAACGATCATCTAAGATATTTTCAAATACATTATCATCGACCAGCTTTTGGGCTACCTTCAATCCAACAGCAAAGCTATCCATGCCGGCTATGTGAGCTAAGAATAAATCTTCCGGTTCAAATGACCCCCGGCGCACTTTCGCATCGAAGTTCAGACCGCCTCTGCCAAGCCCGCCATTTTTGACAATTTCATACATTGCCAAGGTCGTAGAATACAAGTCTGTTGGAAATTCATCCGTATCCCATCCTAACAACGGATCACCCTGGTTCGCATCCACTGAGCCTAACATGTTGTTCACACGAGCATAGCGCAATTCATGTTCAAATGTATGACCAGCTAGTGTTGCATGATTTGCTTCAATATTGAATTTAAAGTGATTCTGCAAGTTATAATTTTGTAGAAAAGCAAAGCCTGTTGCAACATCAAAATCATATTGGTGTGTCGTCGGCTCTTTCGGTTTTGGTTCAATTAGGAATTGAGCATCAAACTCTATTTCCTTAGCGTAATCCACTGCCATGTGGAAGAATCGGCCCAAGTTATCCATTTCCAGTTTCAAATCCGTATTTAACAGGCTTTCGTACCCTTCACGTCCACCCCAAAAAACATAATTTTCGGCTCCAAGCTCTTTGCCAATTTCTAAACCTTTTTTTACCTTAGCTGCAGCATAAGCGAACACATCGGCATTATTGGAAGATGCTGCACCATGTACAAAACGAGGATGTGTAAAATTATTAACGGTATTCCATAATAATTTTGTTTTACTATCTTTCATATAATCCTTCATCATATGGACGATAGTATCTAAGTTTTGGTTTGATTCTCGTAAGTTACTGCCTTCTGGAGCAATATCTACATCATGAAAGCAAAAGAATGGAACATGTAGCTTCTCAAACAATTCAAATGCAGCATCGACACGTGCTTTCGCCAAATCCATCCCTGTATACGTATCCCATGGTCGAATCATATTCCCTGCACCAAATGGATCAGAACCATCCATGGTAAACGTATGCCAATAAGCTACGGCAAAACGAAGATATTCCTCCATCGATTTGCCGCCTATTTTTTCTTCGGGATTGTAGAATTTAAACGCATAAGGATTGGTTGATTTTGGGCCTTCATAGTTTATGTTGTTGATGTTTGTGAAATAAGTCATTTACTAGTTCCTCCTAGTGTTTTATATTTTGCACATAAATGTAACTGCTTACATATATAAAGTATAACAATCTTTCATTAGTTTGTCTATTAGATGAACTAAGATTTAAATAATAGTATATTGGGCAATACACATACATCTTGGTAAAAGAAGCATTGTGGAAGCGTTGTTACAATAAATAGATTGCAGTATAATAAATACAGGAGCAAAAAATATCAGTATTAAATGAAGTCACAACATGGTTAACAACGAATGGACTCTCCTTGTTCTAACTTCGTTTCATGATGACACACGGGATAATAAGGAGAATGGAGCATGAATTCAACCAACAATGCTATATACAATGCCTTAGAATGGATAACAAAGTTTGCTTATCTTCAGCTCTTGTGGATTTTATTTTCATTAACTGGGGGAATTGTCCTCGGTTTTTTTCCTGCAACTGTTGCCATGTTTAGTATTATAAGACAATGGATTAAAGGAAATGCTGACTTTCCGCTATTAAAAACATTTTGGAAATACTATAAAGCTGAGTTTTGGAAAAGCAATCTTTTAGGTTTATTCATGGTTATTGTTGGTGCTATCATTGGTATGGACATCTTTTATCTAAAACTAAACCAATCTGATTGGATACGTATTCCACTATTTGCGTTTATGCTTATCTTTATCCTATTTGTATTCTATCTTTTCCCTGTTTATGTCCATTATGATATGAAAGTAAATAGAGTCATTAAAAATGCTTTCTTCATCATGTTAATCAATCCATTACACAGTCTGCTGATCGTTATCTGTTTCATATCTATCTATTTCATTATGCGCATGTTGCCTGCCCTAGCTTTCATCTTTGGCGGAAGCATCTATGCGTTTATCACGATGTGGCTTTGTTATCATGCATTTAAAAGAATGGAACGCGCACAACATTAATCAAAAGATGTAAAAAACACACCATAATGATGTGTTTTTTACATCTTTGTTTCGTTATTTTTCTTTATAATAGAAGTAATCGAAATCGGCATAATTATTTTGGCCGGAAGTATCTTGACATTGCATGCCAACAAAAGCTCCTGTAAAGAAACCTCCTCCTTGAATGTAATCATCCGATAGCTTGTGAGAATCAAACGTAACAGGTATCGTTATCCAGCTCTCCCCATCAAACGAATACGAATAGCTATATGTGTTTGTATTGACGTCAACCCGGAGATAGACATGATCAACATTCTCCGCAATTACGATTTCCTTTCCACTTAACGGTTGCTCAAACGTAAAGTTATCACAGGAGATGATTTCGAGGATTCTTCCCTTTTCCTCATGCCAAGAGATTTGCAATGATGTCCAGTTTTGTGTGTTATAATAGTTCACCAGCCCCGCAGATTGCTGAAATGTTTCCGGGTTAAATTGTACCTTTGTTTCCGCAGTAAAATTAAAATGCTGCCAGCGTCGCGCAACAAAAGCCTGGGTGAATTTCGATGTGAGTGATTCCCTTCCATAAAGCCTTACATGTCCAGGGTTGTCTTGTAAGGAAACAATCTCCTCACCCAATGGAATCCGTAACGTTTGGAAATGCGGATTTAACGTATCATCCATAAAATCATCTTTCTCTGGAACATCATTTCCCCAGCTTACTTCATCGATATTAGGCCCTTCAATTTCAAGCGACGGCTGATTACCACCTACAACATATGGCCAATCGTTTTTCCATTCTAATCGTTGGATAGCAGTCTCTCTGCCAAGTGGACAATATCCCCTTGGGTCAAGCAATGGTTGTTCATCTCTTGGCAGTGGCCGACCTGTTAAATGAGCCAAAAACCATTCATTTGTATGTGTCTGCACGATGGAAGCATGCCCAGCCTTCTGTAATGGATTCCTAGGATACGGCATCGAACTAATTAACGGATTTTCCGGATGGACTTCATATGGCCCCTTAAGATGCGTTGATCTGGCTATTGTGGCTTGATGTTCATATTTTGTGCCGCCTTCTGCAGTTAACAAATAATAATAGCCATTTCGTTTATATAGATGTGGCGCTTCGGTCAGTTTTACATCCGTACCCTTAAAAATTATTTCTCGTTTTCCGATAAGCTTTTGTTCTTCTGTACTATATTCTTGTAGTACAATGCCATAGAAATTATGATGACCTACACGGTGATCCCAAAACATATTTACTACATACTTTTTTCCGTCATCATCATGAAATAAGGATGGATCAAATCCAGAGCTATTTAAATATACTGGATCGGACCATTCACCATCAATCGTATCACATATAACAAGATAATTATGGCTGTCTTTCCACTGTCCTTCTGTTACTTTAACATCTGTGTAGATCAACCAAAATTTACCGTCACTATAGGAAAGTGCTGGTGCCCAAACCCCACCGGAATCCGGATTACCTTTCATATCCAATTGACTAAGACGATTAAGTGGTCTAGCCGCTAACCGCCAATTTTTTAAATCCTTTGAGTGGTAAATACCTACACCGGGGAACCACTCAAATGTAGAAACGGCAATGTAATAGTCCTCTCCTGCACGACAAATGCTCGGATCTGGATGAAAACCTGTTAAAATCGGATTACGAATAGTAGTCATGTTATACCCTCATTTCTAAATCATACTTTTTGTTGCAAACTTTATTAGCCTTTTACAGCACTGGAGGAAATCCCTTCGACAACCTTATTGCTAAAGAAAAGAAATGCAAGCAAGATTGGTAGAATACTAATAATGAGTGTGGCACCAATTGCTCCCCAGTCGGTCATATATTGTCCAATAAAATTCTGGATACCAACTGTTAGCGTTTTATACTTGTCGGAGCTTATAAACGTATTGACAAAGACAAATTCATTCCAGTTGTAAATCATATTAATAATGACCGTGGTCGACATTACCGGGGTTGTCATCGGAAGGATAATCCGGAAAAACAAACGATTAATCGAGCATCCATCAATGATTGCCGCTTCTTCAATTTCGCGTGGCAACGTATAATAGAATCCCAATAATATCATCATGGTAATGGGAAGATTATATGCCGTATATGTTATGACGATGGAAAATGGATTATCAATTAGATTTACGTGCAGAAACATATTAAACAATGGTATTAATGCGGAATGAATCGGAATCATCAGCCCAATCATAAATAAGCCTAATACTAGTTTGCTAAATTTCCAGTTCATACGGGTTATTGCAAAGGTAGCCATACTAGCTAATAGAACTGTAATAAGAATGGCCAGGCCAGTAATCCAGACACTATTAAAAAAGTATACACCGATTCCGCCTTCCCAGACCTTCTGGTAGTTTTCCCAACGGAATTCTTGTGGCAAAGCAAATGGTGACCCTGAGAATATCTCCCGGTTACCTTTTAGTGAAAACAAAAACAGCCAAGCAATAGGGAAAATCTGGAATATAGCGATGACCCCGAGACAGAAATAAAGAAGTATATATCCCAAACGATTCATTGTAATAGCTCCTTTCTAGTACTGTACTTCCTCATCAGAAGCAGTCAGTTTGCGAACAATAACGGTAACAATCAAGGTGATAATTAGTAACAAGAAACCGATGGCACTTCCATATCCAAAATTGTTATTAGAGAAGGCCAGCTTATACATATACGAGGCCATAACCTCACTAGCCCCATTCGGTCCCCCACCAGTCATCACATAAATAAGATCAAAGTATTTCAACGATCCGACAATGGCTAACACAATGGTTACTTTTATAATCCCCATGATCAAAGGTACTTTAATTTTATAAGCAATTTGGAATGCAGAGGCCCCATCAATTTTAGCTGCCTCAATCAATGAATTTGGAATATTTTTTAATGCTGCGTAATAGATCAAAATATAGAATCCAGCATACTGCCATAGAATTGGTACAAAGATCGCAAACAGCACAAACTTTGGTTCCGCCAGCCATGCAGGTGGATTATCAATCCCGATTGACATTAATATACTATTTAAGATCCCATTTGCTGGATTGAATACTTTTATCCAAAGCTGGGCAATTGCAACGGAAGATAACAGCATTGGTATTAAGTATATTTTTCTTAAAATATCCGAACCTTTAATTTTCGACGTCAGGATCAAAGAGATTGCCAGGTAAATAACAAGACTAAGCGTAGAAAAAATCGCTAATAACAGCGAATGCCATGCACTATCCCAAAACTTTGCATCTTGAATGGCTTTTATATAATTCTCTAACCCGATAAACTCCATCGCCCCAATACCATTCCATTTCATTAACCCATAGTAACCTGACAGAATTAATGGAATAAATATTAGCACGCCAATTAAAAGAAGCGCCGGTAAAACATATAAAGCAATCATTAGCTTATTCGACATAACTTTATTCATAGCTTCATCCCCATATCATTTTAAGAATAGAAAATGTTCCCTTATCAACTTGAATATTCTTATTGGTACTGCATAACAGCTGTTTGTGCGAAATAACAAAATTTTGTGTGCAACCGCTTTCCATTTCTATCGCACTCTATTTAAGTTACGTTGCTTACTATACACCCAGAATATCAAATTGCGACTTGTTTGTCTAGTGGATGAACAAAGTTTTTATCACTATTCCAAGAACAAAGGCTAAAAGCACCCAGACTAAGGAGTGCCAGCTAAGTTTGGTACGTCCTGGGCCAACGTCGGCATGACCTGCAGCCAGCAGGCCCGCGTACAAATAAAGGACACCCCAGTTAGAAGTGTCCTTTATTTACCAGTTACAGCAGACTATTCCTCGCTTGATAGTGCTTCCTCGTGCTCTTTCACAAATTCTTTCGGTTTGATCTCTTTTCCAAATAATGACTGAATCAAATCAAGGTGTGTTTGTGCAACATTCGGACTCATCTGTACATCCGCGAATAAGGTAATATTCGTTGCCGTATTCAGTTCATCTAAAACATCAAGATACATATCCGGGAGATCGACTGCATCACTATCCACTTTCGTTGCAGGAATAACCCCTGCTTTTGTAACCGCCTTTTCCCCCCATTGTTCTGCAAAGTACTTCACAAAGTCCTTTGCTTCGTCTTTGACATCTGATTTCTCTGATACAAATAAGCCAACACCAGGACCACCAACAAAGCTGTCCATATCTCCCTCGCCATCTACAGTAGGAAAATTAAAGTAATCAACGGAATCCCTAAATTCCTGAGGCACATCCTCGTTTGTTGTGTAATTAGGCAAGTCCCATGTAGCAATTAAATACATCGCTGCCTGTTCGTTCATAAACATACTTTTAGCTTCTTCGTCTGATAGACCATTAAATCCATTTACAAATGCATCCATATCTACAAGGTCTTGTACTTTTCCTGCCGCCTCTTCTAATGCTGGATCGTCAAATGATCCTGTGCGGTCAATTGCACTATTCAATACATCTGCACCGCCAATTCGATCAGCAAGATACATATACCATAAAGAACCTGTCCATCGATCTTTATTTCCTAATGCTATAGGTGACACGCCATTATCCTTGAGGGTAGAAATAACATTCTCTAAGTCTTTAAATGTCTTTGGAGCTTTCAAATCATATTTATCAAAGATCTGTTTATTATAAAAAATAGTAGCAATATTCAACTCAAGTGGAAGGCCATACGTTTTGCCATCAACTTGATACGCATCTGTTGTACCAGATACAAACTCATCTTGTAATCCATCATCTAAAATATCATCCAATGGCGCAAACATCTTTCCCTCTACAAAAGGTTCTAAATAACCTGCCGGCCATGTCATACCAACGTCGGGAAGTTCATTTGAGGATGATAGCACCTTGATTTTGTCTTTATATTGTTCATTGCTTAATACTTCAAGGTCAACTTTTACATCAGGATTTTCCTTTTCGTAATCTGAAATGATCTCATTCACAATCTCAAAATGGTCTTTTGAACTACCTTCTGGCCATAAATGCATAAACTTAATCGTTTTCTTACCACTTGAGTCCCCTTTTGCATTATCATCACTTGAGCAACCTGCAACAAAAGCAATCAAAAACAGAACTGCAATTATTGATGTAATCGCTTTCCTTTTATTCATCAATTAACCCTCCCTATTATTCTAGCTTACAATCGTATCATACCAAAGATTCCCTTGTTTGTCCACTGGATAAACAAAGTTTGTAATAAGATTACTTTTTGCTATAATGAATAAAAAGAGGGAAAGAGTTGAAATGCGAATGAATCAAACGCAAACATGGAACCAATTTGTGGTGAAAAAGGGAAACAAATCACTAGTTTTAGAAACAATTATAACTTCCTCTCCTATCTCACGTGCAGACATAGCTAATCGAACTGGTTTAAATAAAGGTACCGTATCGTCTTTAGTTAGTGAGCTATTAGAGGAAGAACTTATTTACGAATCCGGGCCCGGGCAATCCAGTGGTGGTAGAAGACCAGTCATGTTGTTGTTTAACCAACAAGCTGGGTTTTCCATTGGCATTGATTTAGGTGTCAACTATTTACTTGGCGTTTTAACAGATCTACAAGGTAACATTAAACATGAAAAACGGATTCAATTTCACAATTTAGGCTATCAAGAAATGAAAAGTGAATTATTTGCCATCATTGATTATCTAATTTCATCCGCGACCCCATCTGCATATGGCATAGTCGGAATTGGTATTGGGGTACCCGGCATTGTAAATAACGCCGGAAAAATACTCATCGCACCTAACCTAGAATGGAAAAACGTTGAGTTACAAAGCCTATTAGAAAAAAAATATGAGTTACCAGTGGTAATTGAAAACGAAGCCAATGCTGGAGCTTATGGGGAAAAGAAGTTTGGTATTGGCAAAGCATTCGATCATATCATTTATGTTAGTGCTGGTATTGGTATTGGGGTTGGATTAATCCTTGATGGAAAGCTATATCGGGGAAGTAATGGCTTTTCGGGCGAATTTGGGCATATGACCATTGAAGTAAATGGAAAAAAATGCCGCTGCGGAAATGAAGGCTGTTGGGAATTGTATGCTTCAGAACAGGCATTATTAAATAATGTTAAAGAGGCAGGAATAAATGGCTTATCCACTGAAGATATTACATTAGAACATCTCAATCAGTTGGCAGAAAATAATGATGAGACAACACTTCATTTATTTAGCAAAATCGGGGATTATCTTGGAATTGGATTGAACAACATCATCAATATTTTCAATCCCCAGCAAGTAATTATTGGAAATAGACTAGCAACTTCTGAAAAATGGCTGACAGATGCAGTACACCAGCGAATCGTCAATCATACACTATGGTTCCAACGAGAAAATTTACAAATAAATTTTTCCGATTTATCCACCCACTCCTCTGCTTTAGGTGTTGCTGCTTTTTCCGTAGAAAATTTTTTAGCAATTGATATGCAACAAATGTAGGAAAACTGATAGAAGGTAACTGGATTACTTCATATAAGGTGTTGTGTTGCTAACAACCAGCACCTTATCACTATGATGTATAACGAACTCTACTTTACTTCACTGCTTCCCTATCGATCTCCTCCTCTCTATCTGGTCTTAATTATTATGCTGGCACCAGAACATGGAAGAAAATATATTTTATAAAGTTCATGCCCATTCCCTACTGCTTCCTACCAATTTAGAAGCATTCTCTCCCATTCGTAGAAGCAGCCCCCAAAAAATTAAAAGGCCAACACGCTTCCACCACGTGTCGACCTCTATATTAATCCAGCTCAATCTCCGTAACTTCATGATCCACCAGACGCGCACCTTTAATGGAAACAAGGTCGCCACCTGAAGATGTGAAGGCATTCTGGGCAATAATCTCATCCATGGCGCTCGTAACATCCGCCGGATCGACTGGTTCTACCGGCTTATCCAATGAATACGTAACTGTTTTGCCATCTTCATTCATAAATTTCAATTCTAACTTTCGCACAAGCTCACCTCCCTTCTGCCGCAGCATTTCACCTTAGTCTCCGTCCTTCAGTCAAATCCACGCGTTCTACTCTTCAACAATTTGGGAGCTGTCTTTACGCGCAATGTCGTAAAGCGGGCGTTCCTGCAACCCGGCAAATGCGTGGGCAAGGGTATAGAGCTGATCTGCAGTTGCTTCAGGTTTGATATTATTGAAGCTTTTTGTTTTATAAACCTGCTTGCCTGTCATCAAGTCCGGACCGTCATCCAACACAATCTGCAAAACGGAATTAGTTAATTCTGCTACTGCCATGTTCTTCCCCTCCTTTCACAAGTACAATCGTTTAGAAACCTGATTAAGGTGGCATGGGGATTGATTTTTTTAAATCCATTTCCCCACAATGAAGTGAAACTTTATTCAGTGGGGGTTCCTTTCTCCCTCACTGAAAGCTGAGGAACAAAGGCTAAATTCACAACATCCTGTTGCAACGCCTTTGTGACCTGCGTCCTGCATGCCCGAACAGAATCGGACCTTTATGAGCAGTTAACCCCCCACTTATCTTTTTTAGTTCCACCGCAAAATCTTGGAGATCACTGAAAAAGTACCTTCTTTGGAAGAAAACGGGCTGGGATGTGCGAGAACAAGTTCAAAACGTGCGACAGCAGGACTGAAACGTGCGGGATCAAGTTCAAAACGTGCGACAGCAGGACTGAAACGTGCGGGATCAAGTTCGAAACGTGCGACAGCAGGACTGAAACGTGCGGGATCAAGTTCAAAACGTACGACAGCAGGACTGAAACGTGCGAGATCAAGTTCGAAACGTGCGACAGCAGGACTGAAACGTGCGAGATGCAAAGGTTTCAAATCGAATCTATTTCACTTTTTCAGCAGTCTCAAAATTTTGAAGTGGGTGTCTTACTGCCCGTTAAGGCAGGATAAAAAACACCGCAAACAAAAACGCACAAATAAAAAGCAAAATAGCACGTAGTTTTGGCTATAAAAAAACCGCTTAAAACATTGATATTGCAACGTTTCAAGCGTTTTTTAATGTCAAACATGAACTTATAACAAATAAGCGGTATAATCCTATCTATTTCACCCAAACAAAATCCATAAAAAATGAAGCACCACACCAAGGCCAATTCTAATCCCTCTTCAAAATTACCCGTCCCATAAATGCAAAGATCTTCAAAATCCGTTTAAACCGTGTCGGCTGTTTGATCAAGCGATACAGCCATTCCAGATTCAACTTGATCCAAAACTGTGGTGCACGTTTCGCTTTAGCCACCCCGGCAATTGTATCAAAGCTGCCACCTAACCCAATAAACAGTCCTTTGGAAAATTGACTCCTATAACTGGTAATCCACTCTTCCTGTCTGGGAAACCCAAGCGCAACAAAAATGATATCTGGATTTGACCGTTTAACTTCGGCAGCAATTTCTGGATCATCCAGCTTAAAAAAACCATGATGATGACCGGCAATCTTTATGCCTGGGTATTGTCGTTTAACTTGTTCTACCATCTTGTCATTGACTGTTTTTTCGGCGCCAAGGAAATAGCAGCGATAGCCTTTTTGTTCCGCATTTCGAAGTAAGTCCAGCATGAGGTCAAAGCCGGCAATCCGCTCCTGTAAAGGTTCTTTTTTATACTTTGCAGCCATTAAAATACCGGAACCGTCGGGAACAATATAATCTGCCCCTAGAATAATGCGCTTGTATTCGGGGTTTTCCCGGGCATACATCACAATTTCCGGATTAGCTGTAACCACAAACGTATTTTCCTCATTAGCAAGACGTGGATACAAATAGTCGTTCAGAAATTCCTGCTTTGTTGTATTTAAAAATGGTATCTCCATAACAGTTACCGTTCTGCTTTGATTTGTCATGTTTCGCAACCTTTCTACAGATGAATCATTCTTAACTGCAACATCCTATTCACAGTATTTTCCCTATTCTCCAAGAAAAAACCACTCTTTTTCTCCTGGACAAGGCCTGTTATATAGCCGAGTTTACAACTTTCTAAACATTAATCGGCAATTTGTAATCAAATTTTAATTTACTACCAATCATTTTTCTAGTAAAATAAAAGTTGGTTTAACGTATTTTATGTCAAAACTACTCGAAAAACATCATATCATTTATTATTCGTTTTTTCCAAACGATTTTGCAATATAGCCAATAACCATGCATAATACTAATTATAGCGGTTGGATAAAATGGTACCAAACAAATAAGAAGCTGCGAGTACCTGTATCAGAATCTAAGGCCTTTCTACTAAACTGGCAAATCGAAAAAGGCCCCTACGATGCGAGTCGCTATTTAAAGCTGGCTGCATCCTTGTAACCATCGCTTCTAATTTGGTACTTTTGAACGTATTTATATTGGTATAACGCATAAAAAGGGGAATTTACATGTCCAATCAAACGCGTTTTGTGCAAAGAAAAAAGAAACGTAAGCTCAGGAAAAAAGTTGTCTTCATCTTAGTTCCATTTATCCTCGCCTTTTTAGCTGTCGCAACTTATGGCACCTATTTATATGTTAAAGCTGGCTCGGTTTTATCGGATTCCTATGAGGATGACGGACGAGAAAAATCTGATTTGCGCGAGACACAAGTTGACCCAAAAATAGATAATGTTTCCGTTCTTATTATGGGCGTTGACGCCAGTGATATTCGCAATAATAAAAATAACAGCAATTCCCGTACCGACACATTAATGCTTGCCACCCTGAATAATGATGATAAGAGTGTCAAACTGCTCAGCATTCCGCGTGACACCTATGTATATATTCCGGAAGCTGGCAAGGAAACAAGAATCAACGAAGCCCATGCATATGGCGGGCCGACAGCAACAATCGACACTGTCGAAAATCTGCTGGATATCCCGGTTGATTATTATGTGAAGGTTAACTTTGAAGCTTTCATTGATGTCGTAAATGCTGTTGATGGCGTTAAAGTTGATGTTCCTTATGAAATGTCTGAACAAGATTCCAAGGACCAGGCTGGAGCGATTCACTTGCTGCCAGGTGAACAAGAACTAGATGGGGAGCAAGCATTGGCATTCGCCAGAACACGAAAGCAAGATAACGATATTGAACGGGGAAAACGGCAGCAGGAAGTGATCAAAGCGGTCATGAAAAAAGCAGTATCGTTGAATTCCATTTTAAAGTATGATGACATTATGGAAGCCGTTGGTGATAATATGACCACCAACATGACATTCGGGGAAATGAAGAGCTTCATCAAATATGGAACAAGTAAAGACTTGGCCATTGATAACTTAACATTGGAAGGCCACGATTATCAGCCATACGACGCCTACTATTATCAGTTGGATGAGGTAGCATTACAAGAAACACAAGAAATTTTGAAGAAACAACTAGACTTAACCGATTCGGTGAGTGCTTCCGCCAAAGAAGATGATGATGCAACGACGGAAGCTGAATCAACAGAAAGTGTGCAGACTTCCTATTAAACTTAAGTACTATAAGCCGCTAGCCAAATGGTTAGCGGCTTTTTTTAATTCAGAAGTTAAAAAATGCACGTTTCGAGGCTGTTCTCGCACGTTTCAGGGCTGGTCCCGCACGTTTCGAGGTTGCTCCCACACGTTTTAGCCCTGGTCCCGCACGTTTCGGGGTTGCTCCCGCACGTTTTAGCCCTGGTCTCGCACGTTTCGGGGTTGCTCCCGCACGTTTCAGCCCTGGTCCCGCACGTTTCGGGGTTGCTCCCGCACGTTTCAGCCCTGGTCCCGCACGTTTCGGGGTTGCCCCCGCACGTTTCAGGGCTGGTCCCGCACGTCTTAGGGGAATGTTTTCACAATTTCGGTTGCTGTTTGCGTAATCCCTGGCTGGTTTAAGCGCCAAAAAAACAGTCATCCACCACTAAACGCCCCCACAAACGCATAAAAATAGCAGCGGGCACATTCCGCTGCTATTTGTGTCGTAAGCCCTTAACGAAGTTGGTTAAGGGTTTATATTCTGCATTGATTAATTCTAGATTTTCGATTAAAAACTGCACAGCCAGCAGCGATATCGTGAAAATGAGCAGGGACCCCCAGACAGTTGTCATGGAAAATAAAATCGCTGCAACGCTAAACATACCACTTAGTGCATAAATAATTAACACCGTCTGCTTGTGCGTAAAGCCTGATTTGACTAAGCGATGGTGCAAATGTGAACTGTCCGGACTGGAGAGCGGCTGTTTATTAATATAGCGGCGAATCATCGCAATCAATGTATCCGAGATCGGCACGCCTAAAATAAAGATCGGAATAATAAACGAAATGATGGTGACGTTTTTAAAGCCGAGCAGCGCCAAAACCGCAATCATATATCCTAAAAACAATGCACCTGTATCCCCCATAAAAATTTTGGCTGGGAAGAAATTGTACCGTAAGAATCCAACGGTGCTAAAAAATAGGATTAATGCCATGGTCGCTACATAAACATTCCCCATAATAACCGCCATTCCGGCAATGGTAAACAGCGCAATCGCCGAGACACCGCCAGCTAACCCATCCAGGCCATCAATCAAATTGATTGCATTGGTAATTCCCACAATCCAGATAATCGTTACAACCGAACTTAAAAAGCCAAATTCAATCTGTCCACCAAACGGCAGATTAATAAATTCTACTTGTAACCCACCCCAAAAGACGACTAACGAAGCCGCAACTGTTTGCGTGATAAATTTAAACTTTGGCGATAAATCAATTAGGTCGTCAATACAACCAACAACCACCATAATAAAACCACCACAAAGAATGGCAAAATGGTACTGGTTAATCGGCTGCAAAATAGCTAAGCCAATGAGAAAGCTAAAATAAATGGCAATCCCGCCCAACGTCGGAGTTGGTGCTGTATGGACTTTTCGCTGATTTGGTTTATCTGTTGCATTAAACTTTAAGGAAATCTTTATAAGAATTGGTGTAATAATTAAAGAGATTAGCAGTGTTAAAAAGGCTAATATCACAATTTTTATCACCTAGTCCACCTCGTTTGCCGTTTCATTTCCATAGACGACTTCTGCCTTTATGATGAATGCTTAATTATCCGCTACATCCATCTGCTTTTTATACGATCATGTACATGTTCCATACCTAAGTATATATTATAAACGTTTTCAGCAAAAATCTCCAATGAAAATTTATTAGAGGCGTGATTTTCAAGTTTTTCCCCCATAGTCTGCAGTTTCCCCTGATCGCGAAAAATGATCGCTTCTTCCATTGCACTCGTTAGCTCACGCACGTTTCCCGGCGTCGTCCGCCAGCCCATCGCAGGCTCACACAACAGTTCTGAAACACCGCCAACATCAGAAGCAATAACAGGTGTTTTGGCCCGGGCTGACTCTAACAAGACAAGTGGAAAACCCTCACTAAATGAGGTGAGCATTGTGACATCCGCCATTCCATAAAATTTGTCGATATCCTGTCGATGACCCAGGAAGTGGACTTGTTTTTCTATTCCAAGCTGGCTGGCGACATTTTTCAGGGTATCCATCAACGAGCCATCACCAGCTAGCAATAAATGACAATCGGTCCGCCCCATGAGCAGTTTTGCAAAAGCTTCCAGTGCAATCTGGTGCCCTTTTACTGGTTCCAGCCGTGCTGCCATGAAAAATAAAAAATCCTGATCCGAAAAACCAAAATCCGTCCTTCTATATGGCTTATCCACTTTTTTATGAAAATCAATCCCGTTTGGTGCCATCACAATTTTGCCATTTTCCACCCCAACACGCTGCAAATGAGTGCGAAACGGTTCTGAAATGGCAATCACCCGATCAGCGTTGCGGATGGCATTTAAATGGAGGTGGCATAAAAAGTGCCCATACATCCCCTTGCCCATGAAATCACGTGTTGGATCGCTATGAATGGTAACAATCCAGTGGAAGGATGCCATCTTCTTTAATATTTTGGCATACACATTCGCCCGTGGTCCATGGGTATGTACAAACTGGATCCGTTCTTGTTTGATAAAGCTGGCAATCTTATGAATAAGCGGAATGCTCCATTTTGACCGATTGGAAAAGTAAACCGTTTGAATGTCCAATGCCTTCGCTTGTTCCAGCAGTTCCCCTTTTTCCAACACGCCTAAAATAAACTCATCCCGGTTAAATTCTTTTAACAAACTAAGTATATGATGCATCCCGCCCCCAGTTTCGTTTCCAGCATTCAAGTGTAAAATTCGCATACGTTCGTTCCATCCTTTGTCTCATATCTATCCATTAGCCGTTCCCAATTTAGCCGCTTTCATACCATGTATGCTATGAATATTTGCTCTATAACTGCTCATAATTGTGGGTAGAGATTGATCGATGGATGAAAGGATCAGGTAGATGAAAATGAAGATCACACGAGAGAAATGGATATTTTTATTGATCATTATCCAGCCATTAATTGATATCGCAACCTCGATTGCCAGTCATTACGGGATCAGTCTGACATTTGGTTCATTGACACGCGCCATAATGATGATTGGCTTGTATGTATGGCTGCTCCGCTACATATACTTGAATAAACCGAAGCTAATGGTGCCTTTTTTGGTGTCCTATGCGGCTATTGTACTGATGCTTTTAATCACTTTTTTATATAAATCTCATCTGGCACTGTTTCAGGAAATCAATTTTGCCAGTAAAACAGGCTATTACCTGGTGATGCTGCATGTATCCATCCTGCTGTTCAAACAAAAACAACTGGCAAAAGTGACTCTCTACAACGCGATCTTTGTTGTTAGCTTGATTGTTGGCAGCAGCTATTGGCTGGCCATTGCAACAGGTTCAAGCCTCAACAGTTATCACAATAATAAAGCCGGTTTCTCTGGCTGGTTTTTTTCGGCAAATGAATTGAGTGTGATCTTGCTTGTTTTGCTGGGATTAAGCCTTGTCCATCTTTGGTACGTAAAAACGTTTCGCACGTGGCTTGCCGTTGCACTCCTAATGAGCATGGTGCCAATGATCGGAACAAAAACAGCCTTTATCGGCGGAACGGGGCTCCTGATTGTATATATGCTAAGCCTGATTCTGGCCTACCGCAGCCAGATATGGAGGGAAAAAGGTGCATTGATTTTTCTTGGAATGGGTATCTTATTTCTCTGTTTCGTCCCGCAAACACCATCCTTTTCCAGTACGGAACAGACGCAGCAGGTGCAAAACGCAGAACACGTATCTTACGTTGATCAGCCAGCACAACCCGTAAGTCTGCTTAGTTCACGGGATATCTATTTGCAGGAAACGCGTGCAGACTTTACAAACGCTCCTGTTCTTAGAAAACTATTTGGGCTAGGGCTTGCCGGGGATTATAAGTCAGTACCGAAGCTCATTGAAATGGATTTTTTTGATTTATTCTTTGGTTATGGAATCATTGGAAGCTTTTTATTAATCATGCCACTCCTCTATTTGATAACCAGGGTATGCACTGGTCTTTTCCCTTTTACCGTTGGAAATACGGTCCTGACCGTGATGCTGGGCATGTGTCTGGGCATTGCCTTTCTAGCCGGGCATGTGCTGTTTGCCCCATCCGTCATGACCTATGTATCGATTGGCATCATTGCATTAGGCATGGAAAACTCCCGAGGTGAAAAAATATGGCGTCCTCAAAATTAGTGAGCATCATTGTGCCCGTTTATAATACGGAAAAATACCTCAGCAGATGCATCAGCAGTATTTTACAGCAAACGCACAAGTTAATTGAAGTCATTCTCGTGGATGATGGATCGACTGATGACAGCGGATTGATTTGTAGCAATTATGCCAAACGGGATCAACGGGTACGTGTCATCCACCAGCAAAACGCCGGTCCATCCGCAGCGCGCAATCATGGCATCCGCGCCGCAACCGGTGATTATATTCAATTTGTAGATGCCGATGATTACCTGGAGCCAACCATGACTGCTCGTTTGGTAGAGGCAATGAACGAAGGCGCTCAATTAGTTATTTGCGGCTATACCATCGCCTATAAAACAATGACCCGAGCGATCACCCCTTCCATTATCGGCAACTTTTCGCAGACTGCATTTATTAATCATATCGGGGAGCTTTACAAAAACATTATCCTTCCCTCCCCTTGCAACAAGCTCTATCAAGCCGCGTTGATTAACGACAAAGCGATTCGTTTTGATAGTCATTTTAACATAGGGGAAGACCTTTTATTTAATCTTGCCTATAGTGAGGTTTGCGAACAGGTAACGATCATTGACGAGCCATTATATACGTATTGCATTAATCGGTACTCCTTAACCAAAGCCTTCAAAAAGGATTTAATGAAAAACCAGCAAGTACTGCTTGCCCGTGTGAAAGACTTCCTGCGAGGCAAAAACTGTTTTACGAAAGACAATCAATATTTTTTATCCGTCATCCAGGCCAACAGCATTGTAAATGGACTGAATAATATTTTCCATCCGCAAAGCCCATATACACAAAAACAGA
Source organism: Lentibacillus songyuanensis (assembly GCF_039548255.1). Classification (NCBI taxonomy): domain Bacteria; kingdom Bacillati; phylum Bacillota; class Bacilli; order Caryophanales; family Bacillaceae; genus Lentibacillus; species Lentibacillus songyuanensis. Next base: position 232,833 of record NZ_JBCLVH010000004.1, on the reverse strand, counting down.
AAAAACAAGCCATCATCTCGATCATTTCATCAAGTGATGTCCACATGGCACATTTTTCCGATAGTCTGCAATCCCGCTTGGTAGGAAACCTCGTCAAAAATAACGATGTCAGTAAAATATACTGGTTTTTCACTATCAAAAACTTACTCCACCAACGCCTTCAGCCCGTGTTTCACCTGTTGAAGCGGCTGAATTGAGACTTCAGAGAACATAGGGACAGGTCAAAACCGTTGAAAAGTGAAGCGAATTCATTTTGAAAACCCCGCTTCTCGCACGTTTCGTGGCTGCTTTCGCACGTTTCGGAGCTCTTGCCGTACGTTTCGGGGCTGCTTTCGTACGTTTTGGGCCTCCTGTCGCACGTTTCAGGCCTTCTGCCGCACGTTCCAAGGCTCCTGCCGCACGTTTTGGAGTTGCTTTCGCACGTTTCGGAGCTGCTTTCGCACGTTTTGAGGCTGCTGTCGCACGTTTCGAGGCTGCTGTCGCACGTTTCAAGGCTCCTGACGCACGTTTTCTTCCAAACGATTATGAACTTTTCAACGTTCTCGGACAGGTTCAGCGTCTTATTCAGAGTGGGACACGGGTGCCAAAACAGGCCGAGGGTGTGCCCGATACTCCTGCTTGTTCGATCAACCTCCCTCCCAGCCGCAAACTACACCACTACCAAGGCCCGTTTCTTCCTTCCCATGTCTAAACAAGTCATTTTTGTGCAATCATGTATATAAAGTAATAACGTGTTAACACATTAACGCAACGAGAGAATGTTCCCCCGAAGTGAGGTAAGTGCACTATGAAAAAGGTGATGGTTTACGCCTATACGCAATTTAATTTAGGTGATGATTTGTTTATCAAGGTTTTAAGTGAACGGTATCCGGAAACAACCTTCATGCTTTATGCGCCAAAGGCTTATAAACGTATATTTAAAAGCCATCCAAACATTCGGATTGTTGCAAGTAACAACATCATTTTCAAAGGACTCAACTTTATTTTCCGTCGTTTTCACGTATACAGTTTCACACGCCGATTGGTTGCTAAATCATGTGATATGTCCATTCAAATCGGTGGTTCCTTGTTTATTCAAGGGGAGAATTGGCGGGAGGAATTGCAGCATAATCAAACGATGAAGATCCCAAATAAGCCTTTTTTCCTTTTAGGAGCAAATTTTGGCCCATTTACTAATCATCAGTTTTACAGTGAATATAAAACATTGTTTCGTACTTATACCGATATATGTTTTCGCGAAAAGTATTCCTATGATCTATTTAGCGATTTATCACAGGTACGGATAGCGGACGATCTGGTTTTTCAATTAAAGAAGCCCGCTATAACGTCACAAAAAACGCTTATTTTATCCGTCATTAAACCATCGCTCCGAAAGCATTTAGCCGGTTATGATGCCATTTATTATCGAAAAATGGCTGATATCGCAATTTACTTTATGGAGCGGGGATATCATGTTACATTGATGGGTTTCTGTCAAATCGAGCAAGATGACGAGGCGGTGGAAATGATTAGACAGCAGATCCCCCAAGCCTATGCACATCGCATGACAACTTATATTTACACAACGAATATCGACGAAGCAGTACAACACATCGCGGAATCTGCTTTTGTCGTAGCATCGAGGTTTCATGCCATGATACTTGGCTGGATCACGGGAAAAGGCGTCTTTCCGATCGTCTACAGCAGTAAAATGGCGAACGTGATGCACGATGTTGGTTTCAACGGTGCACACACCAATTTTGACACGATACAAACGCTTGCCGCTGAAGATGTTTTCGCTAGTATAAGAACCAACGCCATCGATGTCACGCAGCGGGTACAAAATAAAAAAAGCCATTTTGACGTGCTTGATCGTTATCTAAAAAAAAGCGACCCACGTGCTAATCTTTCATAAACCAAAGCATATCACAAATGGCAAAACCGCTATCCGCCGTTTCGCAGGGATAAAAACGCGCCCTGCTTACCTGCTCCAAACGATGATTAAGTGAACATCCTATTAAGGCACTGGCTGTCGTCAAAACAAAAATCTACCACCTAAAAGGAAAGACATCGCATGGTAAATGGAAATAGATTGTTAAAGGATACATTGCTATATTCGGTAGCAAATTTTGGCTCGAAAATACTGGTCTTCTTAATGCTGCCGCTATACACCCATTATTTCACCACAGCCGAATACGGGTTATGGGACATCGTTGTCACAACAGTTACATTGCTTACACCATTTATTACGTTTGAATTGGTCGCTGCCGTATACCGGTGGTTGCTGGTGGAAAAGTCAATGGCGGCCAAACAGCGCATTATTACAACAGGTGCGATCACTATCCTGCGCAACCTGATTATTTTTAATGGACTCTGTGCCATCCTGTTCACGTTTATATCGATTCCCTACGACTGGCAAGCATTACTATTCGCTGATATCTCGATCTTTACCAGTTTTATGCAGCAATGTGCCAGAGGATTGGGTTATAATAAGCTTTTTGCCCTGATCGGCATCCTGCAAACGACGATCACGGTAATCCTTAATCTAATTTTTATCTTGCTACTCAACTGGCGATTGGAAGCATTTTTTTATTCGGCTATTATTGCTGGAACATGTGTCGTTATCATGGCCTGGATTGTCATGCGTTTTAACGGCTACATCACGAAAACATCCTATTCAAAAGCCATAGTCAAATCCTTTCTTGTTTACTCGATACCCATTATCCCTGGAGCAGCCAGCTGGTGGGTCATGACTATGTCTGACAGGTACATGATTGGTCTATTTTTAGGGATGGAAGCAAACGGTATTTATGCGATCGCCAATAAAATTCCCGCAATTCTGCTGATGGTAAGCTCCGTTTTTTCACTTGCCTGGAAGGACCATGCCATCTTAGCATTCGATTCCGAGGATAAAAATACTTACTACTCGAAGGTTTTCAAACACTTTTTCCGCCTCATGACAACCTCGGTCATCTGCCTGACATTATTGACCAAGCCAATTTTGGCACTTGTGATCGCCAGCGGATTCTACAGTTCGTGGAAATATATCGGTGTCCTCTTGCTGGCAACCCTGTTCAGTGCTTTTTCCCAATTTTGGGGAGCGGGTTTTCATGGAGCGAGGAAAACAAATGTTATTTTCATATCTTCGCTGGTTGGAGCGGTTGTAAATGTGGTCATTAACCTGCTGTTGATCCAGTATATCGGATTATATGCCGTGGCGATTTCGTCTTTTATCGCCTTCTTAGTGATGTGGCTGATACGGGTCTATTTTGCAGGAGCATACTTTCATATTAAAATAAATGCTCGGGATTTGCTGATTTTATTACCTATCATAGCAATCGCCATCACTGTTCCTTTTATCGTTAACTGGATCGGAATTGGAATTAGTATTTTTCTTGGTGTCTTGTTATTTTTCGTCTATAACTGGAGGTTGATTAGATTGGTGTATGCGAATATCAAAGAGATAATTATGAAGCCGAGCAGAAATCTGTGAAAAAATAGACCGTGCTCTGATCGTACTGGATCCAAGATAACTCCTCCCCTGCCTTGGATCCATACCATTCAATTCAACCCCTTTTGTAGCTGCTCAATATCCTTTTCATCCAAATGTGTCACTTCGGCAATCAAACCAATGGACATCCCTTTTTTCAACATCTCACATGCTACTTCCTTAATTCCATTTTTCTTTCCTAGTTCTTTTCCAATTTCTTTTCCAATTTCTTTTCCTAATTCTTTCCCCTTCTCTATCCCACGTTCTTCATACGAAATCGGCAACTCCATAATCTTATCCGCATTATCCAATTGTTTAATTTCCTTCATTAGCTCTTCCCCCTGTTTGGCGATTAATGTTTGAACATGTATCAAAAAAAGCTTTAAATCGATTAGATCCAAAACATTTCCCCACTGTCTTGGATCTATTACAATTAATTCAAGTTTTTCTTTAATTCCTCAATTTCCTCTTTGTCCAAATGTGTCACTTCGGCAATCAAACCAATGGACATCCCTTTTTTCAACATCTCACATGCTACTTCCTTAATTCCATTTTTCTTTCCTAGTTCTTTTCCAATTTCTTTTCCAATTTCTTTTCCTAATTCTTTTCCTAATTCTTTCCCCTTCTCTATCCCACGTTCTTCATACGAAATCGGCAATTCCATAATCTTATCTGCATTATCCAATTGTTTAATTTCCTTCATCAGCTCTTCCTCCTGTTCATCGCTTAGCGTTAAATAGGTTTCAAAAAATCCATATATCAGCCGTTGTCTTGCTGGATCTAATTCCATTCGGGCCATCATCTGCAAAAATTCCTTTTTCACCTGTATCTTCTCTTTTTCCGTATATCCCATTTTACTGAGCAATGCCGCAGCAGCTGGATTATTAGATTGAATATAGTCTCTCCAGTTCTTTGTGTGTAAAAGCAATGTTTTATAATGAAATGTTAGCACATGAAAAAAGGGAAACCCTATCGTAAATGCATCTTTCTCCCAATTTTCCTTATAACTAAAAACCGCTATTGGGATAATCGGCTTCCTGTACTTATTGTACAACAAAGTAAAATACAGAAACATCCGCTCATGGAAGTCTGGCTCTTGATAGCTTTGCGGTTCGATATGGACGATAATAACCGAATCCGTGCCCTTAAGTGTGGTCTCAACAACGATATCGAGTCTTCTGTTTCTACCTTTAACAATATCCGTATGGGTCTCCTCTGAGATTGGACTGACTGCGTGAAAATCAAGATGATCGTGAATGTCAGGAAAGAATGCTTCCAAAAACTCTTCGAAAAATGTGTGAATTAATTGTTTGAACAGCTGATCGTGCTTGGTGTAACTCGGGGAATCTTCCTTGACAAATGTTGTTACTGTCAAATAAGCACATCCTTTATGAGGGTATGAAGCGGGGGAACAGAGGTGTTCTATCTAGGTATAATGTATCAGAAGATTAACGAAAGTGCAAGAATAATGAACAGCAAAAAAGAGATGGTCTCCCACCTCTTTCGCCATTCATTCACTTCATTATGCGGTTCGAAATGATCGGAACAAAAAGCTCAAAATCAGTACGAGGATAACCGCACCGATAATGGCCGGAATAATGGAAATACCTGCAAGCTCCGGACCCCAGGATCCTAGTATTAATGTTCCCAACCATGAACCAACAAGGCCAGCTATAATATTCCCAATAATTCCTCCTGGTACGTTCCGACTAGCGATTAACCCGCCTAGCCAGCCAATCACACCACCAACAATAAGCATCCAGATTATACCCATTATATCACTCCTTACGTAAAAATATAATTGGAATCATTCAACAGTAAAACCTGTAACCAGCTATTATCGAAGGCAACTCCTTCAAATAATTAATCCTATTATTTGTTATCTCATCCAATTTATACGATGCACCGTTGAAAAAGCTATTACCTTCACGTCTGGTCACAGAAAGAATGGTTTCACTTGCTAAACAAGCGTTTGTTTCTTAAATTTTACCTTCCTTTTTGAGTTAAAACGTACATGTCCACTCGCACATCTTCTTCATTTGTAACATTCCACATCGATTTGATTTTAAAACCAGCCAGTCACATCTCTTGTACCATCTGTTCATCAAACACCCCTTCCGAATTGCAAGGTTACTTATCCTTTTCCCGTTCTTTTCCAAATTTATGCCTATCTTGGAGAAACAATCCCTAGATATGTTATGATTTAGCTAGCAAATTTTTATAGGAGAGATGCGGTTTGGCACTAAATTTTGCACATAGAGGTTCGCTTACCGAAGCACCGGAAAACACATTGCCAGCCTTCCAAAAAGCAATGGGCCATGGCGCGCAGGCATTAGAATTAGATGTCCAATTGACAAAGGATCAGCAGCTTATCATCTGTCACGACCATAAGCTTTCAAGGTTCAATAAGGAAGCTGTGGGGCTGATTAAAGATTTCACACTCGCAGAAATCAAGAACATTGACGTTGGCTCTGCTTTCTCTGAGGAATATCAAGGCACCACGCTGATAACGCTGGATGAGCTGTTGGAAATATGCCCCAGTGATCTATTGCTAAATATTGAAATTAAAAACATTCCCGTCATTTATCCAGGTATTGAACGTCTACTGCTCAATTGCTTGCAGCGGCATAATCGACTGGATAATGTGATTATCTCTTCCTTTGACCATGTCGCATTAGCGAACGTGCAGCAGCTGGCACCAGATATGCCGCTTGGAATGCTGTTTTATTATCGGATATTACGAGCATGGGAATATGTCAAAGCGAGCGGTCTTCGTATCCAGAGCATTCATCCGAATCAGGTATATGTTGATCAAACGTTTGTTCAGGAGTGTAAACGGCTTGGTTATAAGGTTTATCCATATACGGTGAATGCTGTTGAGCGGTATAAGGAATTGCTTTCATTTGGGGTAGATGGTGTGTTTTCAAATGAGCCGGGGATATTTGGGCGGTAAATTTGAATGGCTCCAGTGTACTTTTTGTGTACTGGAGCCCTAACGCCTATTTTTATATCTAGTTAGAATACTGTATATACTCTAACTTCACCAACTGCAATAATAGTTGGTCATGCGCTTTTTAACTAAGCCATCAGGGCCTTTTGTTGTTTTTCTAAAGCTTCTTTTTTATATGTCTCCTTATCTTCCTTGGACATCTTTTTATATTTCTTTAAAAACTCCTCGTACTTCGGCATAACATCCTCAACCATTCCAAAGTCTTTCACCATTCCATATTCCAACCAAAGGATCTTCTCGCAAAACTTTTTCATTTGTCCAATGGAATGACTAACAAAGATCATTGTTTTTCCCATTTCTTTAAATTCTTTCATTTTGTCTAAACTTTTTTCGGCAAACGCTTTATCACCTACAGACAATGCTTCATCAATAATTAATATATCAGGATCAACATTAACAGAGATGGCAAAGCCAAGCCGGGACTTCATTCCACTTGAATAAGATTTCACCGGTTGATCGATAAACTTCCCTAATTCAGAGAACTCAATAATTTCCGGCTCCAGTTTCTTTATTTCAGTCTTGTTAAATCCTAACATAAGACACTTTAATTCAATATTATCTCTGCCTGTAAGATCCCCTTTCAAACCAGAGGAAACTGCAATCAAAGATGCCTGTCCATTTACCTGAACGCTACCCGATGTTTCTGGGACGATGCCGGCAATAATGTTAGACAACGTGGATTTTCCGGACCCATTTATCCCAACAAAACCGACAACATCCCCCTTTTCCGCTTCAAAATCGACATCCGTTAGTGCATAAAAAGATTCGCCATAGCTTTTTGGGGTAATCAAGTCTAATATGCGTTCTTTATTCCCACTATATAACTTATACTTTTTTGTAACGTTTTTTGCAATAATTGCTTTTTCCATCGTTATCACTAGCCCCTATAAATAATCAATAAAGTGTCTGCGAAATTTTACATGCATTGTAGAGCCCACTATAAACAGTACAATAACTAGTCCCCAAAAATAAAGCGTGTAGTGCCAGTGCTCAATAAAATACCAGCCCGCTCCAAAAAATGCGGAACGATACCCCTCGATTAAATAAAGCAAAGGGTTCAACTTTAACAATTGCATTATTGTCGGAAATTGGTCGGTTAATATCGTGATTGGCCATAACACACCCGAAACATAGAGAAACATACGTAATGTAGAATTTAATAACATGTGTATATCCCTTATTATAGTTGATAGTGTCGATGTTATAAGTGATATAGCGAAAATCAAACAAAATGCAGCAAAAATAAAATAGATGAGTTGTAAATAATATATATTCACATAAAAACCATTCAATTGGAAAATGAGTATCGTGATGATTATCATGATTAGATGCACATAGAACTGCGAAAAAATAACATAGTTCGGTATAACACTCATTGGAAAGTTCATTTTTGATAACATGCGTAATCTCGTGTAAATGGATTTAGACCCTTGAATCGTTGCTTGATAAAAGAAATTCCATAGAAAAAAAGCAGCCATTAACCAGATAAAGAACGGGATTTCAACTCCCCCGACTTCCACAGGCTCTCTATTCCTTAGCGTTCCAAACACAAACCAATAAATTAATATTTGGATTGCAGGGTTAAGAATCTCCCAAGTCATGCCTAAATAATTGTTTTTATTTTGGCTTTTTAATTCATACATAGAAAGTCTTTTAATTAAGTAAAAGTTTTTTATTTGTTCTCTTAATACGGTGATTGCCGAGTTCATATTGGCTTTTCCTTTCTGTCTACTTACAATAAAAGTTCTATAAGAAAACTCTATCGAAACCTTTTGTTCTTGCCAAAGTACGATTATACCACAATATAGAGCCTAAACAACATCTATTTTGAAACATCCTATCAATAATAAACCTTCAATTAAAAACTTAATTATCAGGGAACGAATAGTGTCATAAGCACATCATCCGCTTATATGTTAAAAGCATAAAATATATCTAAATGATGTACTCATTTTACTACAGTACCTAAGCAAATGTTGGGTTCAAGTTCTTACCAGCTTTGTAAAGTTTCATATTATTTCCCTAAGGTATACTGTTTTTTAAAGTATTCCTTATATTCCCCGCTAATGATTTGTTCCCACCATTCTTTATTTTGTAAATACCATTCAATTGTTTGAGCTATACCTGTCTTAAATGTATAGGTTGGATTCCAACCGAGCTCTTCTAATTTTGTGGGATCAATTGCATATCTTTTATCATGGCCTAACCGATCCTTAACAAACTTTATAAGGCTTTCTGATTTACCAAGGGTTTCTATAATTGTTTTCACAACTTCAAGATTAGTCTTTTCATTATGGCCGCCTACATTATATACCTCCCCATTTAAGCCCTTATGAAGGACTAGGTCAATAGCTGAACAATGATCATAGACGTGAAGCCAATCTCTTATGTTTTTTCCATCGCCGTATACAGGTACAGTCTCATCATTCAACACTCTTGATATTGTGAGTGGGATTAATTTCTCCGGAAAATGATAAGGCCCGTAATTATTCGAGCAACGGGTAATATTAATCGGCAAATTATATGTTTCATGATATGCACGAACTAAAAAGTCGGAAGAAGCCTTGCTAGCACTATATGGGCTATTCGGGTTTAGCGGAGTATCCTCAGTAAAAAACTTCGCAGGATCAAAATCCAACTCCCCATACACTTCGTCTGTAGATACATGGAGAAATTTAGTAACTCCGATTTGTTTTGCTGCATCTAGTAATATTTGCGTTCCCAATACATTCGTTTTGATAAAAACCTCTGGGTCTGTAATTGAACGATCCACATGACTTTCAGCTGCGAAATGAATGATGTAATCAAACTTTTCTGTTTCAAAGTGATTCATTATTGCTTCTCTATCACTAATGTCAGCTTTTATAAAATGATAATTTCCCTTATCTTCAATTTTTTTGTGTTTCGTTAAATCGCCGGCGTATGTTAGTAAATCAAGATTAAAGATATCATATTCTTGGTATTTATCAACTATATATTGGACAAAATTCCCGCCAATAAAACCAGATCCACCAGTAACTAATACTTTTTTTCTATTCATGTCGATTACACCTCATGTTTCAGCATATTTAAATAATAGGCCAATGAATCTTGCCATTTTGGTAATGGAGTAAATCCGTTATGTTTAAGTTTTTCTTTAGACAATCGTGAATTTTTTGGTCTTGCAGCACGAGTAGGAAAATCTTTTGTAGGAATGACGTTGACAAGAACATCATTATGAGATTGCTTAAATATTTCTTCAGCAAATTCCGCCCAACTACAAATACCCTCATTAGTTGCATGATAAATTCCGTATGTTTCACTTTGAATCATTTCTAATAATAACTTCGCGAGGTCATATGTATAAGTAGGAGAGCCAATTTGATCACCTACTACATTAACCTCATTATGAGATTCGGCTAAGCGTAGCATCGTTTTAACAAAATTGTTTCCATTAATACCAAATACCCATGAAGTTCTTACAACAAAACCTTCTGTGATCCTTTGAACAATCTTTTCGCCTTCCAATTTTGTTAAGCCATAGTAGTTAACAGGATCTGTTTTATCAGTTTCTTTAAATGGGCTTTCTCCCTTACCGTCAAAAACATAATCTGTGCTAACGTACAAAAATTTGACACCGATTTTTTTTGCGACATCAACAAGATTTTTTGTTCCTATAACATTTACCTTCCAACAAAAATCCTTATCATCCTCTGCTTTATCTACTGCGGTATAAGCTGCACAATGAATAATTGCGTCTGGATTAAGCTGTTCAATATAGCTTATAACTTCATTTCTTTTAGTAATATCCAGACTTTCGCTTCCAACACCAAACATTGTAAAACCTTGCTTTGTTCCTTCGTTTACCAGATCATACCCCAATTGCCCCGTATAACCCGTAACTAAGATTTTCATTTAAAACTACTCCCCATAGGTAAAATTATTCTTTGCTTTATCCAAAGTTAGAGCTACTTTATCCTTTTCAGATAAAATAGGTTCAACATCCACCGGCCATTCAATACCAATTGTTGGGTCATTCCAGATTACCCCACCTTCACATTCAGGTGCATAATCATTATCAACCTTATATTGAACCTCAACGTCTTTGGTAATGGTTATAAATCCATGAGCAAATCCTTTTGGTATCAACAATTGCTTTTTGTTTTCTTCAGTAAGTTCAACGCCAACCCATTTCCCAAATTCAGGGCTGCCCTTTCTAATATCTACAGCAACGTCAAAAATTGCACCTCTTGTACATCTTACAATTTTTGCTTGCGCTTTAGGATTGAGCTGATAGTGCAAACCCCGTAATGTTCCTTTTACCGCTGAGTATGATTGGTTATCTTGAATAAAATTTATATTAATACCTTCTTCTTTTAACTTAGTATAATTATGTGTTTCCATAAACCAACCGCGATGATCTCCGAAAACACTTGGTTCAATTACTTTAACGCCTGTTAAGTTTGTTTCAATAATTTTCATTACGTTCACCTCTAGTATTTTATATCACCGTTTGCAACTTTTAATAAGTACTGCCCGTAACCTGTTTTGGAAAATATTTTTCCTGAGCGAAGCAATTCTTCCCGAGCAATCCATTCATTTACATATGCAATTTCTTCGGGAGCAGATATTTTGATATCTTGATGCTCCTCAATAGTTCTTACAAAATTTGTAGCGTCAACTAAGCTTTCATGAGTGCCCGTATCTAACCATGTGTAACCACGTCCCAAAAGTTCGACATGAAGGTCTCCTTGATTTAAATATGCTTCATTAATTGAGGTGATTTCCAATTCACCGCGCTCTGAGGGTTTGACATTTTTCGCAATATCTACAACTCGATTATCATAAAAGTATAAACCTGTAATGGCATAATTAGATTTAGGTACTTCCGGTTTTTCTTCCACACTTATAACTTTTCCACCCTTATCAAACTCAACAACACCAAAACGTTCTGGGTCTGAAACATGGTATCCAAAAACAGTTGCTCCCGATTTTCTTTTACTTGCACTAATAAGCTTGTTCCGTAATCCACTCCCATAATAAATATTATCACCTAAAATCATCGCAACCGAGTCACCGCCAATAAATTCCTCACCAATAATAAATGCCTGTGCTAACCCATCTGGGCTTTCTTGGACCGCAAACTGAAAACTTACTCCAAATTGTGATCCATCACCTAATAACGCTTGAAAACGTGGTATATCTTCTGGTGTTGAAATTATTAAGATATCCTTAATACCTGCAAGCATTAATGTTGATAGAGGATAATATATCATTGGTTTATCATATACAGGGAGTAACTGTTTACTCGTTACCATAGTTAGTGGATACAATCGTGTGCCACTTCCACCTGCTAAAATTATGCCTTTCATATTTTCATCTCCCGCTCTACTTCTTAAAAACTGTTTATATTTCCTATTACTTTCTTTAATTTCTCGATTCGAGAATAAGATACGTCAACATATAATTTGATATTTGACTTTCTTCCTTCAAATATTGTTGTAATCCAGTACTTACCTTCAGGTAATTTTGATGTTGCTGTAATACGTGCCCCATCATCATCCCCCACTAAATATGCCGGGTATTTAAATGAAACCTTATCCTCATCATCATTATCAAATATTATTTGACCCTTTATTTTAGTATAACCATGCACATAAGTATCCTTTAGATCAACAGTTATCTCTCCATTTTGTTTATTATAAATTAAATCTGACTGGGCTGGTTTTGATATTTTCACCACACTTTTAACTTTACTGCCTATATCTACTGTCAATAATTGGGACTTGTTTTGATAAGCAACAACTGAATAACCATTTATTAAAGCTGCTTTACTAAAACCTTTTGGAGCGACTAATCCTTTATGGAAAGTATAACCTAAGGCAGAAAACCTTGTTGCAACATCCCATGGCTGTTTATCTAAAGGATTTCCTAATGCTGCTTTTTGCAAATTGATTTTCGTTACTAGTGTTCCCGTTAATTTAACCTCATCGGAACTAATTCGTGTTGTTTCAACCTTTGATTTTTCAGCAGGAATTGACCAAGAAACTCTAGTCTTCCTCCCCAATATACTTGCTTCGTAAGTAGATGAAGCAATAAAATCAGTTATATCAAGTAAACGATCGGGAATTTCATCTTTTAATTCATTTGGGATCGCCCTATCAAGTTTATTTTGATCAATTGATAACTTATATGGTTCTTTCTCTGCTAAAGTCAGATCAGCATTCATATGAATCAACAACTCTCCATCAATCCACTTTATATCCGACACATAACTCCTAGCTGTGATACTTTCATCCTGCCTAGCTAACATTCTGAGTTCATCTATTTTTCCACGTCTTAAAAAATATGATCTTGCCTGGTCTATCAGGGTCATTTCATAATCGATTGACTCGGGCACAAAATCCTCAGCTATTTTTTTCGCATACATAAATTCCACATCAATACGTTCATCGTTTATATGGAGTAACCTGGACCCCAAAATGCCAAGTGCCCGTGTTCGATACCAATGCTTGATCATGTACTTTAAATCATCTCTATCTGCTATAGTTTCATTAAAAAATGTAAAAAGATTACGGATTTGCTCCCATTTTTCATGGGGGTCTCTGCCGAAACTGCTCGAACTATTTGATCCTGTCGCAATCCAATAATATGTTGGATAATCCGAGAGAACTGCTACCTTTGCACCGCTCACGAAGACTTTAGTATTAAAGTATACATCTTCCCATAAAACTCTTGCGCCTTCGTTAAACTTTATATCGTTCTCTAAAAGAAACTTTCTCCGATAAAATTTATGAGGAGTCATTGGCAATAACGAACTAATCCCCAGTTTTTCTGCAGATGGAATATTTTCTTTAAAGTTATTCCAGCCCCAAGACCATCCTTTAGTGCGCACTTCTTTTCCGTTTACCACATCAGCATTATTACGTATTCCAAATTCATAAACTCGCTCGAACGCTTCCGGAAATATATAATCATCGTGATCTAAAAAGAGTATGTAATCTCCACTAGCCATATTAACCCCAATATTTCTTGGCCTGCTTCCCCATCCAGAATTGGGTATTTGTTTTGTTAGAACATTTTTGCGTGAATCCTCTAAATTCTTCAATTCATCATATATATCCGTTGTCGATCCATCATCTACAAATATAAGTTCATACTCGTCTTTATTCATTGTTTGTTTATCAATAGAATCAACTAATCGCGCTAAGGCTATCGGATCTGTGTTATATGTGGGTACTACAGCACTAATCTTCATTAATTCCCATCCCTTTCAAAGTATTTCATTTACATCGTAAATAAGTGTAAAATCTCACTAACCCTTAAGACTAAGCCAACAAATTTTCCCATAAGAAACACTTATTACTAACTAACAAATTTCATAAGGTAACTCCAGATTTCATCATATCTGAATTCAATATTTTTATGGATAGTTATATAAAAACCGTATATCTGATTTCAAAAACCCTAAATTATTATAACAAAAATATATTTACAATGCATAAATACATTTCTTATAAAGATATTTTTAATTCAAAAGGTGCATCTTGCAAATTCAAAATGCACCTTTTCGTCTTCATATTATTTTAATTTATAAACCCACTAAACTCATTTGCTATATTTACAATCTTGCTTACCCAAGCTTCATCAGTTGAGTATTGATGCCAGCTGCCATCAAAACGCATATTATTAATAGTAGGTTGAGAATATGGATAACTGGATGCATACAATTCCCTGTTCACATAATTTTTGTTAATCCAAATTGCCCCGGCAACAATTCCTCCCTTTTGGGAATCAAAGGTATATGCACCTTGTGCAGGTTGTGAATCTATTGCTCCAATACCATAATAATTATACTTTTTATTTACTATACTTGACCTTCCCCAATCGGATTCAAGTGCGGAGTGAGCCAATAAATATATAGCATTTAATCCACTCTCTTTTTGAGCTGAAAGATATGCATCACCCATACCAGTCATTGATGTATTTTGTCCACCAGTCTTATAATCTATAAATTTATTGATTTGGTTTGCAGTAACAGAAGATTTAGTATCTAAAGGCGTAAAAGGTGTAATTGAATTTGTAACTTTATCCTTTTTATCAAATTCATATCTAATTAGATTGTATCCTGAATTTTCATCATCAGAAAATAGCCCTCCCCAAATCCAGCCTTTTTCACCTGAAGTTGTTTGAATTTGATACCATTTTTTATAGTTGGGATCTAATAGTTCTGAATAACCTAACACGTAAACTCCTGTACCATTATCAATGGTTCCTATGTTTTCACCAGACGTACCTGGACTAGTTCTGAAATTCCTAGTATCTTTTACAAGCCATAAATTATCCGTTAATTTGTTTGCTAAATCTTTTGTATGAACCCAACCGATTTTACCATCAGTTGTTTTTATTTGAGTAGCATATTGCTGTTCTTTTATTTTATAAACAGTATCACCATATTTCAAGGTGTCATAACGTTCATAATTAGGATTTAAATGTATATGATAATCGCTTAGTTCCTCAAAGCTCCGATATACTGGAAGTTCAATAGCTGTAACCACCAAATTATTTGTTGCCTTCTTAAATGCATCACCTTGGCTAACTGATTCACCTTTCCCTTTTGAGACTAGCTTGATTTCGATGGCCTCTACTCTTTTTGAGAGCCCCTCCGAACCAGCTTTCATCCCATTCTTTGCCCAACCTAACCAGCCAAAGTCTTGTACATGTCCACGATAATACACATCATAATGCTTTGCCATTTCACCAGTTAAGTTGATTTTTATAGCTTCCATTCGTTTACTTTGTCCAGTTGTACCGGCTATGTCACCATTGGATTTGCTTTTCATCCAGCCTTTGTTTTGCACATGGGCTGAGTAGGTGATTCCTCCGCTATATGGTGCATCCTTTAAATCAACCTTAATTGCCTCTATTCGTTTCTTCTGTCCAGTTGTGCCACCCTTTTTTCCATCTGCTACAAAGTCCATCCAACCTTTACTTTGAACATGGGTGGAATAAACGACAGATGGTTTAGTAAGTAGTGGTTTAGTTGTTGAACCGGGTGCCTTCTCACCTTTTTCAACCAACACAACTTCAATTGCTTCCATTCGTTTGGATAGCCCTTCCGTTCCCGCCGCTTGACCATTTTTCGCCCAATCTAACCACCCAAAATCTTGGACATGCCCACGATAATAGACATCATAGTGTTTTGCCATTTCGCCTGTTAAATTAATTTTAATGGCTTCCATTCGCTTCTTCTGTCCAGTTGTACCGGCTATGTCACCATTGGATTTGCTTTTCATCCAGCCTTTGTCTTGCACATGGGCTGAGTAGGTGATTCCTCCGCTATATGGTGCATCCTTTAAATCAACCTTAATTGCCTCTATTCGTTTCTTCTGTCCAGTTGTGCCACCCTTTTTTCCATCTGCTACAAAGTCCATCCAACCTTTACTTTGAACATGGGTGGAATAAACGACAGATGGTTTAGTAAGTAGTGGTTTAGTTGTTGAACCGGGTGCCTTCTCACCTTTTTCAACCAACACAACTTCAATTGCTTCCATTCGTTTGGATAGCCCTTCCGTTCCCGCCGCTTGACCATTTTTCGCCCAATCTAACCACCCAAAATCTTGGACATGCCCACGATAATAGACATCATAGTGTTTTGCCATTTCGCCTGTTAAATTAATTTTAATGGCTTCCATTCGCTTGCTTTCTCCAGTTGTACCTGATATGGCATCATTGGATTTGCTTTGCATCCAGCCTTTGCTTTGAACATGACTTGAATATGTAATCCCTCCCTTATAGGGGGTGTTATTCAAATCAATTTTAATTGCTTCTATACGTTTCTTTTTCCCTGTAGTTCCACTCTTTTCCCCATCCGCTACGTAGTCCATCCAACCCTTACTTTGAACATGCGTGGAATAAGTAATAGAAGCCGAATTACCCGCTGCCTTTTTCAAACTCCTTTCCTTTGCCACATCAGGGTTTTCTTTTTTCGCAGTCGAACTATCTTTGGAAGACCCTTTATCTTTTTGCGCATCTTTAACTTGGTCTTGTTTGTCCTCATCCGAATTTAATGTGTCATATTCTTCCTTCGTAATATCTTTCTTTTGACCATTTTCATCCGTTGAATAATAAACTAGTTCTTGTTTAATTATAGTATCATTTTCATCAATTGTTTTAACTTCTTCAATGGAAGTACCATTTTCATTTTCAGTAACTACGGTAGTCTGATTATTTAATTCCTGGGGCTTTACTTCCTCCGCTTTAAATGAATCAGATGCAACTAGTCTATATTGGAAACCTTCATTTTCCATGAAAGTAATTCCTTTTAGTTCATCGGTAACGTCTAATACAACTTCATTTATGGTTTTGGACGAATCTTTTTGATTCACAATTTTACCCTTAACAGATGTTTTCGATTCATCAGTCCAACCTGTTAGTAGTAATTGGATATTTTCATTAATTACTATTTCTTGTTCTCCACCTTCGTAATAAATAAAATAGTAGCTTAAGTCATCTGTTTCTTCATCTTTCCCACTTGGGTTCTCTAATGCATAAGCAATGTTTGTTTGTGAAACTATTACTAACAGCACTAATAACATACTGATCAACGAAAATATCTTTTTTGGCATACTCATTCTCCCTATGTAATATTAAATTCATAAAAACTTGAATGATGTTTAGTTGTAAACCAACACAATTCGAGCCTTTATCCTATTATTCTATCACAAAATCAGCAGAAGTAATTACCAATTTCGACAATGTTTAGAAATTAAAACAAACTGCTATAAAGATTGATTGAACAATTGTGACATTTAAAATAAAAAAGGGGAAGAAATCGCTATAAATTTCCATCCCTTTTAATTCGCTTTATTATTGCTAATTGAGTAAAAGACTACTTAACGTATTTAGAGTAGTTATCAACTCCATTAGTAATAGCCTTAGCTAATTTCTTCTGATAGGAACCACTTATTAAATTCTGGCGTTCGCTTGGATTAGTAATAAAACCAAGTTCTAGCAAAACTGCAGGCATTGCAGATTCGCGTAAAACTGAAAATGTGTTCCTTTTGACTCCTCGATTATACGCCCTTGTGTAGTTAATCATATATTCTTGAATTTTGTTTGCGAGCACCCCGCTTTTTAAAAGCCTTTGTGAATTATTATGCATAATCCCATTTATCTTCGAAGGATAATCTGGATCATATTCATAAAAATAGGACTCAATACCATAAGCCGCAGTTGGCCCGGAATTAATATGAATACTAATGAAAATATCAGCTTTTAAATCATTGGCCATTTGTGAACGTTCTAGTAATGATAGATAGGTATTATTATGACGGGACATATACACCGTATAGCCACGTTTTAATAATAACGATTGGACTTTTTTAGCTATAGCCAAATTTAAATCTGCTTCATGATATCCTCCACTGGTTGCACCAGAGTCATATCCACCATGTCCAGGGTCTAGAAACACCACTAACCCTTTCCGAAATGCATCACCTTGGCTAACTGATTCACCTTTCCCTTTTGAGACTAGCTTGATTTCGATGGCCTCTACTCTTTTTGAGAGCCCTTCCGAACCAGCATTCATTCCATTCTTTGCCCAGCCTAGCCATCCAAAGTCTTGAACATGTCCACGATAATACACATCATAATGTTTAGCCATTTCTCCAGTTAAATTGATTTTAATGGCTTCCATTCGTTTACTTTGTCCAGTTGTACCGGCTATGTCACCATTGGATGTACTTTTCATCCACCCTTTGCTTTGAACATGGGCTGAGTAGGTAATATCACCACTGTATGGGGCATCCTTTAAATCTATCTTAATGGCTTCTATCCGTTTCTTCTGTCCAGTTGTACCACCTTTTTTACCATCTGCTACAAAGTCCATCCAGCCTTTACTTTGAACATGGGTGGAATAAACGACAGATGGTTTGGTAAGTAATGGTTTAGTTGTTGAACCGGGGGCCTTTTTTCCTTTTTTTACTAAAACTATTTCAATGGCTTCCATTCGTTTATACAGCCCTTGTGTCCCAGATGCCTGGCCATTTTTTGCCCAATCTAACCATCCAAAGTCTTGAACATGTCCACGATAATATACGTCATAATGCTTTGCGATATCACCTGTTAATTCTATCTTAACTGCTTCCATCCGTTTCTTCTGTCCAGTTGTACCAGCTATGTCACCATTGGATGTACTTTCCATCCAGCCTTTATCTTGAACATGAGCCGAATAGGTAATTCCTCCACTATAGGGTGCATCCTTTAAATCAACCTTAATGGCTTCTATCCGTTTCTTCTGTCCAGTTGTACCACCTTTTTTACCATCTGCTACAAAATCCATCCAGCCTTTACTTTGAACATGGGTGGAATAAACGACAGATGGTTTGGTAAGTAATGGTTTAGTTGTTGAACCAGGGGCCTTTTTTCCTTTTTCAACCAACACTATTTCGATGGCCTCCATTCGTTTATACAGCCCTTCTGTTCCTGCTGCTTGACCATTTTTAGCCCAATCTAACCATCCAAAGTCTTGCACATGCCCCCGATAATATACATCATAGTGTTTGGCCATTTCTCCGGTTAAATTGATTTTAATGGCTTCCATTCGTTTGTTGTTTCCTGTTGTACCAGATATGTCACCATTGGATACACTATTTAACCAACCTTTGTCTTGAACGTGGCTTGAATATGTGATCCCCCCACTATAAGAAGCATTTTTTATATCAATCTTAATAGCTTCCATTCGTTTGTTGTTTCCTGTTGTACCGCCCATATCACCATCCGCCACAGAATCCATCCAACCTTTACTTTGAACATGGGTGGAATAAACGACAGAAGGGGTTTCTACCGCTGACTTTTTCATTAACGCTTGAGCGCTCTCTTCTTTTGTAATTGACTTTTCTTTACTAGGCTCTTTTACACTTTGTGAATCCTCAATTGGCTTTTGCTTATCCTCAGCTGAATTTAATGTCTCATATTCTTCTTTTGTAATTTCTACTTTTTGATCATTATCATCCGTTGAATAGTAAACTAATTCTTGTTTAATTATAGTATTGTTTTCATCAATTGTTTTAACTTTTTCAATGGAAGTTCCATTTTCATTTTCGGCCTCCACCGTAGCCTGCTTATTTAGTTCCTGGGGTTTTACTTCCTCAACCTTAAATGAATCGGAATCATCTAACCGATATTGGATACTTTCGTTTTCTGTTAAAGTAATTTCATCTAATTCGGGGGTAACATCCAACACAATATCATCATTTATGGTTTTAGACTCATCCTTTTGATTTACAATCTTACCATTAATTGCTGACTTCGACTTATCAGTCCAACCCGTTAATAGTAATTGGGTATTTTCATTAATTACTATTTCTTGTTCTTCTCCATCGTAATGAATGAAATAATAGCTTAAATCTCCCTCATCTTCACTTGAATTGGCTAATGCATAGGTGATATTAAGTTGAGAAACAGGCACTAAAAACACTAATAACATACTAATAAGTATAAATACTTTCTTTTGCATCCTCATTCTCCCTTGTGTAGTAAGTTCAATTATTTGTAATAAATCAGCGACATTCGGGCTCCATGTTATTTTCTATTGTTAGAATTATAAATCTGATAGATCTTGGCAACGCAAAGCAGCGTTTTAAATTCAGAAAAGGAATCACTTCACCTAATCCTGTATAATGGTAGCCAACTATGACATATGTATGTATATCAATCTCAAGAGTTTTCCATTTAAATCAATACCTACGCCTATTGTGTTTTGTTCATTATTTTGACCACCATTATGTTCCCTTTTTAGCCCATTAGACTTAGAACCGTCAGTATGTGCTAATTATGACTGCTAAAGAAACTTAAATAGACCTCAAAATATTCTTGATAAACTATTCCCCTCCTCCTATTTATTGCAAATAAGGCATTTGGTTAGTAAATTAATGAACCCCACACCTTATTATTTCGACATTTTTTTCAAATTTTAAAGTCTCATTCTTATTTTCAGGGGAGAGCATAATAGAACTTAATTTATCTATTTTAAAATACCGCATTATTATGCAGTTCTTTCATATCTAAATTAAATTTTGTTTGAAGCTGTATAAATATTGTCATTTTTAACATCCTTACCTTCAAACTTTTGATACTCATCCCACTAGCGTTGCATAAATGTAGTCAAAATGTTCAGTAAACATTGTTCTCGTAAATTTTGCCAAAAAGTCAAAGTCCAATCAAAGGTGGCTCTGCCCATTTGGTAAAATTATACAGTTAATGCTAAATTGCAACGACGACAATCACTTATTACGGAACTGTCTTGTTTTCAAATCGGTGTAGCCAAATGTAAGCCGGCTTCCAAAGCGCAGCCTTTAACCAACGGGTAATTCGGAGCAACGATTTCTTGCTTTTTGTTTCCAGTTGGATGAGCACATGCAAACAATAGGTGATGAGTGCAATATAGATTTGATTTTGTAACGCTGTTTCACTCATTCCGTAAAAATGTTTGATTTCTACGTGCTGCTTTAACCATTTGAAAAATAATTCAATGGCCCAGCGTGATCGATATATATCGCTAATTTCTTGCGGTTTCAAGTCAAATCGATTAGTGATTAATCGAAGAATGTTTCCCTTCGTATCCATCACTTCAAGAAGACGAAATATGTTTTCGCACCGATTTTGTGTGGATCCTATGTAAACCATTCTGTCGGATAGAACTGTTGATTCAGCTAGAACTGAAAACGAACATACCTCACGAATGACGGCATTTTTCTTTATTCTGGATGCAAAAAAGTATCCATCATCTGTCATTCGATCAAAGCGTTCGTAATCCACATAGCCACGATCAAAGACATACATGGCGTCCTTGTCATCGACGAGGATTTCAAGCTGATTACGGTCATGTTCTTTGGCTACTGTGATCTCAGCTTTCTCAGGATAAACAGTATCTTTATCCATGAAAACGAGACGTAAATGCAGCTTCACACCGGCCTTTGTTTTACGGAACTTTGCCCACTTATAATTGGTTAAGTTAAGTGGCAAGGTGCTAGAATCAATGATTTTTAATGGCATATTCTTGTAGGCCTTATTGTGATATCCGCGTATCTGCTGCACAAGATCAGAAAACAGGGTCGCTAATATGGATGGATCAATTTCTTTATTCTTTCGGGAAAGCTGGGATGCACTAATCGATTCGAAACCAACAGCTTTCTGAAAGTCTGCATCCAATAAAGCGTCACTTAATGCTTGAAGCCCTTCCATTTCGTGTACTTGTGCATAAAGCATCAGTTTAATATAAGCTTCCGTCGTAAGTTTTTTGGTATAGCTATCTTGTTTCAGGTTTTTAACTTGATCACAAAGTTTTTTAGAATTTATAGGCGCAATCCATTTACCAAATGCTGATTTTAGTGTATTCTTGTCCATATGTTGGTCCTTTATATTGGATTTGGACAGGAAACCACCTGACCAATTCATTATAAAGGATTTTTTGTTGTCTATACAGTCAAATATTGAACGTTACCAATATTTTTTATTATTGGATTTAATTAATGCAACGCTAGTGTCATCCCTAGACTAAATAATGAATGTCATTATTTAGTCTTATGGAGAGATAGAATACAACACATAATATATCCAAACAATAAACACCATCAGTGATTTCTAGCCATAAGTATCAAATACACTTTTCAGACATAAAAAAATAAGTAAAATTGCGTACAACAGATAAAAGTTAAACAATAAAATTGAATGACTAAATCATCGTTCGTAATACTTTTCCTCTACTAAAACTTCATTCAGGATAATTTTAATAAGAATAGTATTACGAAGATCTTATTCCAATATGATTAGAAAGGTACGTATATTGTTTCCCTTTTAATAAATATGAAGTTCTTCGACAATATGTTATAATATCCGCATCAACCATTTATGAGGTGAAAATAATTGATTTATGCAGGTATTCTAGCCGGTGGAAAAGGAACGAGAATGGGAAACGTTCCAATGCCGAAACAATTTTTGACTTTAAATGACAAACCAATCATTGTGCATACGATTGAAAAATTTTTGCTAAACGATAATTTCGAGAAAATTATCATAGCAACACCAAAAGAGTGGATCAACCACACGAATGATATACTGAAAAAATATAACATTGACCTTCCAAAAGTCGAGGTTATCAGTGGGGGATCTGACCGGAACGGAACGATTATGAACGTTATTGATTTCATTGAATTAGAAAACGGCTTGAATGATGATGATATCATTGTAACGCACGATGCAGTTAGACCTTTCTTGACACATCGTATTATTCAAGAAAACATTGATTTTGGTTTGAAGCATACAGCCGTTGATACAGTAATCAAC
Organism: Lentibacillus songyuanensis; assembly: GCF_039548255.1. Classification (NCBI taxonomy): domain Bacteria; kingdom Bacillati; phylum Bacillota; class Bacilli; order Caryophanales; family Bacillaceae; genus Lentibacillus; species Lentibacillus songyuanensis. The sequence goes on along the minus strand of NZ_JBCLVH010000004.1, from coordinate 210,028 downwards.
GCTGTCGATACCATTGTGGAATCGACAGATGAAGAATTTATTTCCTCTATTCCACGCAGGGATTATATGTATCAAGGCCAAACACCACAAACGTTTCAAATCAAAAAACTAAAAGAACTTTACGGTGACTTAACAAAGGAAGATAAAGAAATTCTTTCCGATGCATGTAAAATATTTTCCATAAGTGGGGAAAAAGTAAAACTTGTACAAGGAGAGGTATTCAATATCAAGGTGACTACCCCATATGATTTAAAAGTTGCAAATGCTATTATTAAAGGGAGCTTGGATAAATGATTAATCAAGTTTATCGTCTTGTTTCGCCTAGACAATTTGAAGTTACTTATAAGGATAAAAGTATTATATCCGATGATGTCGTGGTACGTCCGACTCATTTATCAATATGTGCCGCAGATCAACGATATTATACAGGTTCTAGAGGGAAAGAAGCGATGAAAAAGAAGTTGCCAATGGCCTTAATCCACGAAGGTGTTGGCGAAGTGGTTTTTGATCCAGTTAAAAAATTGCCTGTAGGAACCAAAGTAGTGATGGTCCCCAATACACCAACAGAGAAAGATGCACATATAGCAGAAAACTATTTGCGATCAAGTAAGTTCAGATCCAGTGGTTATGACGGATATATGCAGGATTACGTTTTCATGGGACGAGATCGTTTAGTAGAGCTTCCACAGGAATTAAACATGGAAGTTGCTGCATTTACTGAACTTGTAACCATAGCTGTGCATGCGGTCAGCCGATTTGAAAACAAGGCTCATAAAAAGAGAAATACGTTTGGTGTATGGGGTGATGGCAATTTAGGTTTCATTTCCTGCCTTATTCTCAAAAAGCTGTACCCGGACAGCAAAGTAATCATCTTTGGAAAAACGGATTATAAATTAAATCATTTTTCCTTTGTGGATGATGCCATTAAAATTGACGAAATTCCCGAAGAGCTTGCCATCGACCATGCAATTGAATGCGCAGGTGGCAAAGGAAGTCAATATGCGATTGATCAAATTATTGACCATATCAACCCTGAAGGCACTATCTGCTTGCTCGGTGTTAGCGAGTATCCTATTGAAGTGAATACAAGGATGGTGTTGGAGAAAGGCTTAACACTGCTTGGAAGCAGCAGGAGTGGTACGGCAGACTTTCAAAGAGCAGTTAATATTTATAAGGAATATCCTGATGTCGTCGATTATTTAAGTACGCTGGTAGGTAATGTGCACAATGTCTCTAAGCTTGGGGAAGTGACCAATGCATTTGAAAATGACCTATCAAGTTCTTGGGGAAAGACGGTCATGAGGTGGAAAATCTAAATGAAGTATCTTCGTTTTATGAAGAATATGTATATTATGTTTTATAAAATATGCTTTCGAGCAGTTTATACATTCTTTTGTCTTGTTAGAAAAACAGATAGCAATAAAATGATTATTGCACTGTACAGAACAGATCATTTGGATGATAATTTACGCTTGATATATGAAGAAGTGCGTAGACAGGAACCTGATATTAAGATTCATCTTGTTCAAGGAGTAAACAAGATGAATCTTAAGCTGTTTAAGGAAATTATAGCGTTGGCAGATGCCCGGTATTTAATTCTGGATGACTATTATTTACCAGTATATCTTGTCAAGCAAAGAAAAAGCTTAAAGGTGATCCAATTATGGCATGCTGCAGGTGCTTTAAAAAAATTTGGACATAGTACAGTTGGAACAAAATTCGGACCATCACAATCGTACATTAACCTTGTCCCTGTTCATTCAAACTATAACTTTGTATATATTTCAGCAAAGAAATTCGTTAAATATTATGCTGAAGCATTTTATATGGATCCAAATAGAATTTTTGCGCTTGGTATCCCAAGGACAGATTTACTCACTGATGAAAAACATACTACAAAAATAAGAAATAACATGTATAGTACATATCCTTTTTTAAAAAATAAAGATATCGTTAATATCTTAATGGCGCCCACATACAGAGCAAATGGTTCCTATTTGGAATCACAACTTGATGTTGTAAAGTCAATTATGCATTTATCTCGTTTGGTGGGAAGTAACAGAAGGATAATATTTAAAGCACATCCGTATATGGATCCATCATCCGTTGAGAAACTCAAGAATTGTTCAAATGTATTTGTTGCGGAACGACAAGGCATCAATGAATGGATGCTCGTTGCTGATGCGTTCATCACAGATTATTCATCTTCTATTTTTGAATTTGCATTACTGGAAAAGCCAATGGCTCATTTTGTACCAGATTTAGCCGAATATAAGAATAACCGAGGCTTCTATGCAGAAATGGAAGAAATGTCTGATGCCGCAATAATACAGGATTTACCAAAACTGTCCGCTTGGATTAACGTTAGAAAAACAAATGAGTATTTTGATTCCAACCGGATGATTGCTTATAATTTTGATCATATTGATAACGTAACTGCCAGGATTGTTAGACATTTCCTATCAACTGATAAATAGAGGTGATTTTATTGTTTATATCTTCAATTGATAATAAAGAAGCTAATATTAAACGACACGCTAAGGTAAATATTGATATTACAAAGCTTAGTATATATGGTCCGTATTTTGATATTGAAGGCTACGCAACCATTGAAGGTTTGGCTACATATGAAGAGGACAGAATTAGAAAAACATTACTTATCATCCCCAAAATAGATTTTGATAATTATCGACAAAAACAGAAAGAATGCGCTCCAGAAAATGAATCCTATGAAGAAATGACAGATGATGAAATCCTTGAAAAAGAGATGTACCAAATTCCTTTAATGAATTGCACGCTAAGTGACGTATTAAATGATCAAGATGGTCACGCAGATAAGGAACAATTAAGTGGGTTTAAAGGCAGCATTGATTTATCATCGATTAACTTGGAAAGACCGTTAGAAGCTGGCGATTATGATGTATATATCAAATTAGAACAAATGGTCACTAATCAGGATGATGTGAAGTATGAAAAAATTATTCCACTATCAAGTGCAAAGAAATTTCTCGGGGATAAACTTTTTACAACAAAACTTCATTTTTTCTCCACTAATAAAGTGTTGAAATATAACTTACTAGTTGTAATGGATAAGTATACGAAAACGATGCGCTTCAAAAACTCCCTACTCCAATCATATGATCCGAGAGATCTTGATGACGAAAGCGAGGCAAATGAGGGCAGGTATATAAAGGCAATCAAGCGCAGGTTTTTTAAACTATTATACATTTTATTTAGCATATTTCCGATTAAGAAAAAAAAGGTTGTATTTGCTTCTGACAGCCGTTCAGATCTAAATGGGAATTTCTTTTTTGTGTATGAAGAATTATATAAACGGAACTTAGATTTGGATATCAAATTTTTGTTTAATGAACGAATTAACAATAAAAAATCATTTTTTGTTTTGATTCGAATTGCATTTCACTTTGCAACTGCAAAGATCATTTTGTTGGATGACTTTTATCCAATGGTGTATCCCTTAAATATTCGCAAAAATGCAGACCTTATCCAAGTATGGCACGCGGCAGGGGCTTTTAAAACTTTTGGTTTCAGCAGATTGGGAAGACCAGGAGGACCATCACCAAGATCGAAAAACCACCGGAACTATACAAAAGTTGCTGTAAGTAGTGAAGGTGTAAGAAAGAATTATGCAGAAGGATTTGGAATAACAATGGACAAAGTTTATGCCACTGGGGTAGCGAGATCAGACATTTTTTTTGATGAAGAATATAAAAAATACGTTGTGAATACTTTACATCAAAAATACCCTTTTTTGAAGAACAAAAAGGTTATTTTATTCGCACCAACCTTTCGTGGCAACGGTCAAGCTTCGGCGCATTACCCATTTGAAGTACTTAATTTAAAAAAGCTATATGACGCACTGCACAAAGAGTACGTATTTTTATTCAAAATCCACCCTTTCGTACAAAACAAATTGGATATCCCCTATGCATTTGCAGACTTTTTTTATGATTTAAGTGATTATAGGGAAATCAATGATTTATTGTTAATAACGGATCTTCTAGTAACCGATTATTCTTCTGTCTGCTTTGAATATGCGCTCTTAAATAAGCCGATGCTGTTCTTTGCTTATGACGTGGAAAAATATATTCAGGATCGCGATTTTTATTACAATTATTTTGATTTTATCCCAGGGCCATTGGTAAAGTCCACAGAAGAAATGCTTAAAGCAATAGATAAAAAAGACTTTGAAATGGAAAAAATCAAGCCGTTTGTACAATACTTCTTCGGTAATACGCTGGGGAGTGCATCCAGAAATGTTGTGGATGAGTTAATTATTCCAAGCCTTGAAGACCGTAATGAAGAAGGTAAAGAGATAAATGTTAAACTGTCTCCTCCAACCTCAAGAATAGAACTGTTTGAACGCTCGATTGCCGAGCAGGAAGAACAGCTATAGAACTAAATGGGTATAAGTCAATTTATGTTGTAAATATGAAAACAGCGTATATAATAAATTTGACTTTGCCCATTTTTTCTATTGTAATTCCTTAGCGATCCCCGCCATTCTTAATTTTAAGTAATCTAAATTCTCTCCTGGTGCATTAATTGTCCAAATACTAGATCAAAATATATAAAAAGTCTAAAAAATTTCTTACACATAAATTACATTGAATTCGAATGATGGATAAGTATCTCCCCCCTTTTATAAATATATTGGTAGTGTTCATCAATGCATTGGAAAAAGATTTGTGTAATTTGATGGGAAGTCAAAGTAAAATCCTCATCTATCTAGATGGGGATTTTATATATGATTAATTTAGTTGGATTCGTTGGAAACCCGACAATCTTGATTTGAAAGGAATAAACATTGTTAGTATAGTCTACCACGATGAAGAATATTTCCATAATACAACATCACAAATCTAAAGCATTAGTCGTCGGAATATTCTCTCGTAAGGCATTCCAGTAATCAGAATTGGTTTCATAATTAAAAACTTGATCAAACTGGCTATCACCAAATAGTCGTCTAGCTTCTCGCTTATATGCCCGCTTATAATAGACCTCCATTTCTTGACCGATAAACTTTCCGTGAGATTGAAAATAGTTAATTGCAGAAGCTTCTTCAAGCGTTGTTGGCATGTTCTTGTCATGTGCTATAAGGTTAATATCTGAGTTTAGCATTTCCAACATTCTTAACCTATCTTTATCCTTCGACAAAGACTTCTTCAACATTATAGAAACGATACTGTCATTTTGCTTAAGGTAATTAAGTTTATTGACGAGATTGAGGATTCCTGATTGATCACTTAACATACCACCCAAAAAGAGGCAGGATCTAACAGCTTTTTCCCGATCGACAAACCTTATATTACGGTTATCGCCATAAAAAAACCAATTTACAATCCGTTCAGTGGATTTGCCATCATCATAAGGGCAAAATCTGCTTTTTGCAGTTAAGTAATGCGAACTAGGTTTGTCATATCGAAGTTTGTCCTCAATTACAGATACCAATTGTTTGCTGGTTTTTGCCACACTCCCAGGCAATTCATCCTCATTTAGGTTTAGGCCACGTTCTTTTGTATAATCATCCACATCATAGAGGTAATGAATAATTGGACGTTCTGTCACCAAAAAGTCAAAGAACACACTCGAATAGTCACTGATAAGTATGTCAGCCAGTCCCAACAGTTCATTAGTTAGAATATCCGGTGATGGGACGATTATATTCTTTGGAAGTTCCACTTCCTTTAGCAGACGATTTGATATTGGATGCCCACGAAATACAACGTTCACATTCAAGTCCGACAACATTTTTAAGTCATGAATCAATTTGGTTGAATCAAATTTACTGTCAGACTTTGTCCCTCGCCACGTTGGTGCATAAACAACGATCTTTTTTGATGTGTCAATTCCTAATTTAGATATGATTCGACGCTTAGCATCATTCGTAATATTGAGTGTTACGTCAATACGCGGATAGCCAATCTTAGCAATTTCTCCATAATTTATACCTTTTATTGAATAACTTTTTGGCTGTTTTTCGGCCATATATTCATTAGGCACGATAATATGAGTTGCTTGCAATAAGTTACGGGTGCTCCCCGCGACACCGACCGGTGAACTTGCACTATCACGACCAACTGTTTTGTAAAATATTCCATGGCTTGTCTGCAAATAAAGTTGCTCGGGCTTACGCACAACGTAAGGATCAAATGTTGAGTTGCATATAAGGTATTTAGCGCTACTAATATATTTAAAGTATGCATCAGACCCTTTTTTCACGAATATTATGTTATTCATAGATCTGATTTCATTAGGTATTACTTGAAAAGAGTTCACTACCCATACATGGATGTAATTTTTAAAGTCATTATCATTCACAATATACTCAAAAACCGCATAGGGGCTATCCATCATTCGAGTACCACCCATACTTTCATAAAAAATCATCTTATCGTTTACGGAATAATGCTCATAACTTATAGCATAGCGAACTTTAGCGTTAGTGATATTTTTTTTATAAAAGTTCTGATCAATGGTGCTGGGATTATCAAAAAGCTTGGCTTCCCTGTATGCTATTGTGGATTCCCCAGTTCTTTCAAGCTGTTCCAGAACAAAGCCTAATCGTCTGTAGTTTCCAGGGCGATGTTTTTGTTGTCGTGCAATGGCGCTTTCGTACCATTTAACCGCATTTGAATAATCCTTTAATTGTTCATAACAGTTGGCTAGTGCGTAGTGCCACGGCGAACGGACTTTATCAAATTCCAAAGCCTCTTTATAAAGCTTTAGGGCTTGTTCAGGGATACGTAACTTCTTATCTATTAATGAAGCTAATTTAAATTTCAGTTCTGCATCCTTACAATTTTGTGACAATTGATTTTTATATTCCTCCACTGCGTATTCCCATTGCTTATAGTGTTCATGGAAAATGCCTATACCAAAACGCTGACTATTTAATTCTCGGTCAAAATTAATGACCTTATTAAACAACTTAAGAGCTTGTTTAGGGTTATTATCCTTAATTTGTATTAAGCCTAGCCAGTAATAAGAGATGGCAAGACGTTGAGCATCATATTTAGGATCGAGACTCTTCGTGGCTTGTTGATAATTGGTTTCAGCCTGCTGATAATCTTGTAATTCACGAAAACATTCAGCTAACTGAAATCTAACCCTTGAGTTTTCCGGGCACAACTTAAGGTAAGACTCGAAGCTGTTGACTGCATCTTCCCATTGGTGAAGTTTAATAAATTCATTTCCCAACTTATACCAAACTTGTTCGTTAGTTGAATCAGCCGATAAATACTCCTTTAAGCACGATACGGCTTTCGACGATTCCTCTAATTGAATTAAACAGTCGGCTTTACATAGGTAAAACTCTTTAGGAGAATTGCTTTCTGTTAGTTGAATAGCCATACTAATATGCTCTAAAGACTGCTTCCACTTTTTTTGCCGATTAGCAAGTTTTGCCAAACGATAATAATAGTGAGGATTTTTCTTATAAATGGGTTTTAATTGTTTTAGATTATGATACATCCCTTGTACATTATCACGTTTTGTATATACCTTTAGAGCCACATAACGGGGCAGCAAATCAAACAGTCTCATTGATTTTGCTTTCTTTTTATTATCCGTTTTATTTTTCATTAAATTGCACCTCTTAATATAGAAGTTAATTTGGATTTAAACGAGAATCTCGTTTAAATCTTTCCGTCAAATCAAGTGAGATTGGGCTTACTGTTTGTGTACCCTATTGTTCCCCTCAACAAGTGAACTATACGGACATTATAACTTATACGATGTAATTTGGAAAGATAGTAGTCATTACCCCATTTTCTACAATTGTTTATACAACCTGTCTAAGATAATGCGGCCTCCCCAAAAAAATAGCTTACTGAATCTATTGGCATTGTATTATGTCGCGATCAATTAGTTAAAAAATAAAATAAAAACACCTCAACTGATAGAGGCATCAACAGTTTAGAGTTAAGTGATTCTAGCAAAATTAGGGAGTATAATTTCGTTAGTTTTGTGTGTTATAATTCAGCATAGAAAAAAATCCTCTCTTTTATATTTTTATTTTATACAAAAGACCAAATTAAACAGTACAATATATTAATTTTCAAAAGACTAAAGAAAACGCAATTATTAAGAAAGGCGAGGAACGAATGAGACGCTACCTATACATTTGCATTGCTGTGTTTATAGTTATTACTTTTGCTTTTATAGGCTTAAAAGCTGCGCAAAAAGATTGGATATCCGCGTGGACAGCCAGCCTCCAGACCCCATCCGATGATGGGATTTCTTCTGAAGGATTTAAAAATCAGACGTTACGATTTATTGTCAAACCGCATATTGATGGGAAAAAAATGCGAATTCGTTTATCCAATATATTTGGATCCAATTCACTTACGATTAACCAAGTAAACGTGGCGATTATGAAAAATGGTGCTGAAAATATTCCTAGTTCAGGGAAACAACTCACCTTTAAAGGAGATGGGAAAGTGACCATTCCAAAAGGTGGACGGGTTTTCAGTGATCCGATTAATTTTGAAGTGGATACCGAGGAAACACTTTCTATCAGTGTATACGTTAAGGATTCAACTGGTCCAGCTTCATGGCATCCACATTCCCTACAAACAAGTTATATCGCTTCCGGTAACCACGCTGCAACATCTGATGCTTCAAATTTTGATAAGGGAAAAGAAGCGTGGTTTTGGCTGGATGGGATCGATGTTAAGCCTACATCATCTATAGATGGAGCAGTTGCAGTTGTTGGGGATTCGATAGCAAATGGAAATCATTCTACATTAGATAAGAACCGCCGATGGCCAGATTATTTGTCAAAAAGATTTAATAAAAAAAAGTCACAAGCTCATCTGTCCGTATTAAATGCTGGAATTTCTGCAAATCAATTGCTAAAAACGGAAAAAGGTGAACATGTGCTGGCAAGACTTGATCATGATGTATTCAACCAGTCTGGAATAGAATCTATTATCTTACATGCCGGAATTAATGATATTAGATATCATCCCGAGTATCCTGCAGAAAATTTAATTAAACGCATGAAGAAGGTAATCGATGTTACCCATAAGAAAGGGCTGAAAATTTACGGGGCAACACTAACACCTTTTAAGGATTCTGGAAAATATACAGCTGAAGGGGAACGAACAAGACAGAAGATAAATCATTGGATTCGCTCAAGTGGCGAATTTGACGGAGTAATTGACTTTGATAAAGCACTGTCGGACCCAGAAGCGCCGGAACAATTCCTACCTGAATATGATGAAGGGGATCATTTCCATCCGAATGATAAGGGATACAAGAAAATGGCTAAAATAATCGATTTATCAATGTTTAAATAACAACCGGCATACTTATTGGTGTGCTGGTTGTTCCACTGCACACTATATTAGTACCTGGTACTATTACATTCTGAGATTACTTTTTTAGTTATCGTGATGATTAGTCAAGTGAAAAAGTGACCTATTAAATCATTAAAAATAGCGCTGTTATTGATTTATAAGGTCTATCTTATTATAAAAAGATCCTCATTTGTTTTATCTTTCCATATAAGTTAATCCAGAAACTTCAATTTCTAGAGGGGGTTTCTATTCTCCGTTTTTCATAGTATACTAAGTATAGTTTTTCAATAACTGAATACCATCTTGTTAATGATTGTAAAAATTGTGTTCATACTCGGAGGTATATCAATGAAAAAAGTAATCACATACGGAACATTTGACTTACTTCACACTGGTCATATCAATATATTGCGCCGTGCGAAAGAATACGGTGACTACTTGATCGTCGCTATTTCCTCGGATGAATTTAATGCAATAAAAGGTAAAAAAGCATACTACTCATTTGAGCAGCGCAAAGCTATTCTTGAAGCTATCCGCTATGTAGATGAAGTGATCCCGGAAGATAATTGGGAACAGAAGGTGCAGGATGTTCAAAAACATAATATCAATACCTTTGTCATGGGAGACGACTGGGAAGGTAAATTCGACTTTCTTAGCGAATATTGTAAAGTCGTTTATTTGCCACGGACAGTCGGAATATCAACAACAAAGATCAAAAAAGATTTGAAGTTGTCGACGAATGGCTAGAGAACTGACAATCACCATATATTTGTTTGTTTTCCGTTTATTGTTCGACGTTTTTAAAAGCTTTCCCCAAAAGAAGAAAACGGTGTTCGTTGCTTCGTTTGGGGATAATATTTTGTATACGCTAAACGAACTGGAAAAACAAACAGATGAACCTGCTATTATTCTTAAAACCTCCCAGTGCAAAGGAAACTTTGAACAAATAACCGCCCACATACTAAATTTTAACCCTGGTAATCTGGTTCAATGGCTTCAATCGATCTATCATCTAGCTACAGCGGATAAAATATTTATAGATAACTATTTTGGATTTTTGGCGGTGACAGACTTTAAAGCGAATGTCCAATGTATTCAGCTGTGGCATGCGGCTGGAGCAATTAAACAGTTTGGGTTAAAGGACCACTCTATCACCAATCGATCCAGTCGTGCACATGAACGTTTTCAGAAGGTTTACAACCGATTTACTCATGTTGTGGTTGGTTCCGAGAAAATGGCAGAGATATTTAAAGAAAGCTTCGGACTTTCCAATAACGCCATATTACGCAGTGGGATACCACGAACGGATTTATTTTATGATAAAGAAGAACGCAAGAACGTCGAGCAAACAATACGGCAATTATATCCAATAATTAATCAGAAAAAAGTTATCCTTTATGCACCAACATATCGTGATGATCAACTGGATAATGCTACGATTGCGCTTGATATAGAGCGACTCTATCAGCACTTCCATGAAGAATATGTCTTGTTCCTCCGATTGCACCCAGCAATTAAACATGCTTTTGTCAACAATTATACTGATTTTGTTTATGACGGATCAGATATTACGGATGTCAACCATCTGTTACTAGTGACAGATATTCTGATCACGGATTACTCCTCGATTCCGTTCGAATTTGCTTTATTGGAACGTCCAATGATTTTCTTCGCTTATGATCTAGAAAAGTATGAACAAGCACGTGGATTTTGGGAGGATTACGAGACACTCGTACCAGGCCCTGTGGTAACAAAGACGGATGATATCATCGACGTTATCAAGAACGAAATTTTTGATATGAATCGTGTAAAAGACTTCGCCAATCAATGGAACCAATACTCTACAGGGAATGCGAGCAAAATACTGATCAGCACATTTTATAAAGAAGAAGAGGAACAATATCAAACGGTGGATCAGAGATAAAGTTATGAACAAGAACACTTCTTTTCAATGAAAAGAAGTGTTCTTTATTAACCTGATGTTTTCTTAATGTCCTACGTATCGCCGAACTCATGTTAACCTGATCAAATCAAATTCCAACATAACATGGAGGGGTTTTTCGCTCTTTTTTAAGAAATTCATCTAAAACAACCATTCAAAACATCGCTTTTCATTCGAAGTATTTAAATGACTGATCCTCCTTCCAAAATATATATGTTTTAGAAACTCAAATTCAGTCTAATATATTATATTATGTAAAATATCTCTATCCAATTAAGAAAGGCGAGGAATAAATGAAACGCTTATTATACATTGTCATATTCGCAACCATCCTCTTGACCATCATCAATACAACAGGGTGGAATCCCATAAATGAAGAAGAACCCAAAATAAAAAGCACAAATATAGAAAAACCTAAGAAAGACGATTGGATAGCTGCATGGACAGCAAGTCTTCAAACGCCATTAAAAGATGGTGTTTCCTCGGAAGGATTTCAAAATCAGACATTGCGATTTATCCTCAAACCGCATATCGATGGGAAGAAAATGCGAATTCGTTTATCCAATATGTTTGGATCCAATGCATTGACGATTGACCAAGTGCATGTGGCCGTTTCAAAAAATGGAGCAGAAAATGTTTCGGAAACGGATAAGCAGCTTACCTTTGGAGGAGATGAAAAGGTGACCATTCCACAAGGCAAGCGAGCCTTCAGTGATCCGATCGACCTTGATGTGAGCAGTGAAGAGAAACTCGCTGTAAGTGTATATGTAAAAGACGCCACTGGTCCAACCTCTTGGCATCCGCATTCCATACAAACAAGCTATATAGCTTCAGGCAACCATACTGCCTCGACTAACGCTTCCCCTTTTGACAAGGATGAAGAAGCGTGGTTCTGGCTGGATGGGGTTGATGTTAAACCTGAGTCGTCTATCGATGGGGCAGTTGCTGTTGTTGGGAGTTCGATTGCCAATGGAAATTATTCTACATTAAACGAGGACCACCGATGGCCGGACTATCTGGCAAAACGGTTCAAGGATGAAAATCCAAAAGCCTATTTGTCCGTATTGAATGCAGGGATTTCTGCCAATCAAATACTCAATAGCCCTTCTGATAAGGGAGAGCATGTGTTAGCGAGGCTTGACCGCGATGTGTTTAGCCAGTCAGGAATAGAATCTGTCATCTTGCATGCCGGCCTCAATGATATACGGCATCATCCTGAGTATCCTGCAGTGAAAACTATTGCACGGATGAAGGAAATTATCGATACTGCACATAAGAAAGGAATTAAAATTTATGGTGCAACACTGACACCCTTCAAGGACTCGGGTATGTATACAGAAGCTGGGGAACAGACCAGGCAGAAGGTAAATGATTGGATTCGTACGAGCGGTAATTTTGATGGCGTGATTGATTTTGATAAGGCATTGCAGGACCCGGAAGAACCAGAACGATTCCGGCCTGAATTAGATTCTGGAGACCATTTGCATCCGAATGACAAGGGATATGAGAAAATGGCTGAGGCAGTCGATCTGTCGATGTTTTGATAAAGGAACTGGTCTTTTTAAATAGCATTTCGCGAAGAATGAAGCTGCATTGGGAAATTGGAAGAGCAATAAACGAAACTTTTCAAGTAACGAATATGATATTTTTTCATGGGTAAATATAACCTGACAACTTTCATATAATAAGGCAACAAACGAAATACATCTCGGAGGTAATTCCCATGAAAAAAGTAATCACATACGGAACTTTTGATCTGCTTCATACAGGACATATCAATTTATTGCGCCGGGCCAAGGAATATGGTGACTACCTGATTGTTGCTATTTCTTCGGATGCGTTTAATGAGATGAAACATAAGCGTGCGTATTACAGCTTTGAACAGCGCAAAGTTATCTTGGAAGCCGTTCGTTATGTAGATAAAGTTATTCCAGAGAACGCCTGGGAACAAAAGGCGGATGATGTGCTGAAATATGATATCGATGTGTTCGTAATGGGTGATGACTGGAAAGGTAAGTTCGACTTTTTAACGGAATATTGCGAGGTAGTATACTTGCCGCGAACAGTTGGGATCTCCACAACCAAAATCAAGAATGACTTTAACCGGAATAATGTTTAGTGGAAAATGTCGCCATTTGGTATGTAATTACCCACAGGGACTTTTTTTGGATTAACTGCATTTCTCCGTTTGACAGTATATTGAGTAGCGTCAACTACACAGTACTGACAACTACTTACTGCATAAAGAGCAGTTGACCAGTTTAAAATTATGCCTTACATTGAAGTAATCGCTGACCTTGGTGGATGAGCGGTTACTTTTTTTATCAGGTAAACGACAGTCATAAAAATTAACGTCAGCATGGCTATTTGTAATAATCCAAATTGCGCTAGCAGACTTAATACTTTATATGTCGTCATCCTGCCACCTTCTCTCCTTAAGCATATTGCATGACTTAAGGGTCAAGGAAGGATGGCCAACCGCCCACTATACCTTTGTAGTTGCTTTATATTTTATCACAACTTGCCGGTAAATTAATAGAAAAGGTGAAGCGTTTGTTCTGTTTTTATGTTAAGGTAACACCCTTCTTTTAATTTTCCTCAACAACATAATGAACAAATTCCCTTTTACTATCTCCAGGTACATACTTGCAACAATAAGACTCATTTGTCATCTCCGAATAAAGGGAAAACGAATAATGATACACATCCCGCTTTTGCATAAAAATGCTCTGCTCTACAGTATTGGTTTGTACAAATTTTTTTAATCCGATCACCGTGTTTTTTGTAAATAATGTGACATATCGAACTGCAATAAAGGCGCCGTTAAATGTTATTCCTGCGTGCTTCCATTTTAAATAACCGCTGAACATTGCAACTGGCACCAGACAAATAACCCTTCCTAAACCAGGATGAAGCCAGGCTAAGCCGAGCGACAAAATAATGATCGGCACTGCCGGTTTCATGACGAACACAAATAATGATTGCTTATCTGGACGGTGATCAAACAATTGTGTCTGAAATTCCGGCGTATATTCATTTAAATAATGAGGAATGTCACGTTTCTTGATCATTGGATGAAAGGTTGTCCTTCCCTCATCAAGTCCGATGGTGTCCACAGCCAATTCAGCATAGCCAAACAAACGAGCAAACAATGGTTCAACAATCCGAACGGAGCGAATGCTCTCACGTGGAATATGATATTGTTTCCGATTTAGAAGGCCTCGTTCAATCGAAATAGTTGTTTTGTCATGATCAATCCGAAATCTGCCATACGCAAAGAAAATATAAATAAACGAAAAGAAATACGTGACCACCACCATAAACAACATGACGGAACCAAGCATTAGAAACGTATGAATAGCAAACCAATTCGTCTCCTTAGCGACCCCGATTATCCCAGATGGATTCTGCTTTTCGGCTTCCCCATTGAAGCGGATATACAGTTTACTGGCGAATGCAATCAATGCAGCAGCTACCGGAAAGGCCGCCAATAATATATTTTTATTAAACGATAACAGAAAAAAGCCGGTTGCAGATATATGATGTATGTTGTTCTTTCCCTTGTTATGGAGGATCATATCAGGAAACAACGCTTTTTTCAGTTCGTGGATTTCCTTATTTTGAAGAACAAATTCGTGTTTTTTGCCACCAATTAATTCGATCTGCAAATCACCAAGATGAAAGAATCGTTTCATCAGCGTATCATGGATATTAATTGACTTCACCCGATGATAAGGGAGGTCATTACTGTTTTTTGTGAATACGCCTTCTGAAATACGGATCATATCATCACCAAATTCAAATGTACGTTTGTACCACTTAAAAAATGAAAACACAACAATAAACACAACAAGAAAGTAAAAAGCGAATCGAATATATAGCGTGAACCGATTTTGTTCCCCGATGAAGCCGACTAACAGTGCCAGCAAAGGAAACATTTGGTTGCGAATCAGTTGAAAGTTGTAATACATAAATGCGATAACATGATCTCTTCGCCTAGTCATTTAAATGTACCTTTTGCTGTTTCAAATAACTAATAAGTTTATCACGCAATTGCTCTGCATCATCCTGATTTATAAATTCTATATGATGATCATCGCCAGCGGTGAAGATATGTACGCTATACTTATCGTAAAAACGCGAGGCAAATGTTTGCTCCACTGCCACATGTTGAACTTTCTTCAAAGGTATTGCCGTCTTTGATAAGATAAACACACCATCATTGATGAATAAACTCTCTTCTTCCAGCATATACAATCTATTTTTATATCGAACGGGGGAACTTATCAATTGAACGAGAACATGCAACCCTACATAAATAATAGTCAGGTAAATAATCTTGCGTAGCACATCGTATTCCCTTAGAAAATACAATGCCAGTCCCAAAATCACACCTAGAAGCAGTTTGTCAACTATGCTTTCGATCATCCATATCACAATGCTTTTTTTATGTACTTTCTGCATGAGGAAAGTGTCTCCTTTGTGCGTCTTTTTACCTATTTTAAATGATTATCTTTATTTATGAAAGTGTATGTTTCGGAAAGGACTCAAAATCATCGTTAAAACTCCATTACCATTTTAAAGAGCCCCGGTGTTGACCGGAGCTCTAAAGAATCACTGGAATGGAAACATTATGTCCCAAGCTTCACGATTACTCTTCCATCACAGAAAAGTCTAAATCATTATCAGATCCAATTTCGGATATAATCTGATACGTCCTCTTATTGCCATCCACCTCAAGCAGATAATAGTTAAAATTTGGATCATTATCATCCGGCTTACCTGTTAACGGAATATCTACTTCTTGATGATCCTCACTTCCGATACCACGAATATTTGGGACCTTCACGGCAATTCCAGTATGGCCATCATCCAATTCCACGGCCAACACCCCGTTTGTCATCGCACGCTTATCAGCAACTTCCACACCTTTTGGCAACGCAAATGCTAACCATTTATCTACAACGTCCTGGTTAGTCCAATTGTAAAATCCAGCCGTTAAAGGCAATATGTAATAACCCTCCGTATCGTCATACTCTATATCTCCTCTCGTAGAACCGTGTATTTCGGAATATTTCAGATCTTCCTCCTTTCCATTGTCGGTGTTTTCACTGTCAACTTTGGTATATTGCTCGGGTTCGTCGTCCGCTTCTTCGTCCTCGTTTTCCTCTCCCTGCTCATCATCCTTGTTCAATACGTCGTCGGATTCTGTTTCATCCTTCTCAGCTTCTTCTTCATCGCCCGCTGTTTCTGGTTCTTTCCCATCGGCCTCAACCGTTTGCACATCAGTTGAACTGTCATCCTTAGATGAATCTGCCGTCCCACAAGCCGCCATGAACGATGCAATTCCCATCAGCATTAAACTGATTATGGTTAGCTTTTTGATCATGCCATCACTCCTATTTGATTCGTATGGGTTACCCAATGCAAAGCTCGTATTTTGTATAAGTTCGGATTCCTGAAGACTTTTGCTTAAATATGTATCATTCCCAATCCCACTTTCAGCAAGCCCATCAAACGTAGTATAAGGTATTTTGTCTGCGATTGAATGAGAAAAAAGAACTATTCACGTCATGAAGTGGCTGCATTTATCATGTTTTTGCCGCAATAAGGGATAATAAGGATGATAGGAGACATTTAGCAACAGGTATTAAGAAAGGTGTTCATTAAAATCATGTTTAGAGAATGGATTATCACAGGGTATCTGCTTCTTTTTCAATTGGTATTTCAGCTGTTTCGTATCCTTCCATTACAACGGAAAATCACGCTTGTTGCGACGTTCGGCGATAATATCGTCTATACCATTCGCACGCTGGAAAAGAAAACAGGTCAATCGTTTGTGATCGTGAAAACGCCAAAATGCGCCATTCCTTTTTCCGACATCACATCGCACAAGGTATTGGATTTAAAGTCACCAACACAATGGATTGCTTCGGTTTACCATTTAGCAACTTCCCGCATCATTTTTGTTGATAATTATCTTGGAATGTTGGCCAAAATGAAAGTAAAACCACAGGTTCTGTGCATCCAATTATGGCACGCAGCCGGTGCGATTAAACGTTTTGGTCTGGAGGATCCCGCTTATCAAACACGTTCAACAAATGCTCAAAAGCGAATAAAAGCCGTTTATCAGCGGATCACCCACGTGGTTATTGGATCAGAAAAGATGGCCCCCATTTTCCAACAAAGCTTTTGCAACCCGGAACTTTCCATGTTGCGATGCGGAATACCACGCACAGATTTTTTCTTTCGCCCTATTGAAATGAAAAGCGTGGAATTAGTACTCCATCGAAAATATCCTGTTACCCAAGAGAAAAAAATTGTGTTATATGCGCCAACCTTTCGCGACCATAATAACGCAGATCCGCACATCCCGATCGATGTAGACCAATTCTGTGATGCGTTTTGTGATGATTATGTACTGTTTCTGCGACTGCACCCGGCGATAAAACATAACTTCCATAATAAATATCCTGGTGTTGTCTATGATGTATCGGACGTGAAGGACGTCAGCAAATTACTCGTACTAACGGATATCTTAATTACCGATTACTCCTCCATCCCCTTTGAATTTGCCATACTGGAACGACCAATGATCTTCTTCGCCTATGATTTGGCAGAATATCAGCAGACACGAGGTTTTTGGGAGGATTACGAGATGCTGGTCCCCGGTCCAGTTGTCATGAATTCCGAGCAATTAATTAAAGTCATGCAAGCCGCAAATTACGACTTTGCACAAATTCGCACATTTGCAGCAACGTGGAACCAATACTCGAATGGACATTCTAGTGACGATCTTGTGAAGGAAATCGTACGGAACTTATAAAATGAAACTTCATTCAGTGGGGTTCCGCACGTTTCGGGGCGGGGTTCGCACGTTTCAGGCTTCATCCCGCACGTTTCGGGGCGGGGCTCGCACGTTTTAGGCTTGATCCCGCACGTTTGGAGGTGAGGTTCGCACGTTTTGGGCTTCATCTCGCACGTTTCGGGACGGGGTTCGCACGTTTCAGACTTGATCCCGCACGTTTTGGGGCGGGGTTCGCACGTTTTAGACTTGATCCCGCACGTTTCGGGGCCGGGTTCGCACGTTTTGGGACGATTCCCGCACGTTTCGGGGCCGGGTTCGCACGTTTTAGGCCTGATCCCGCACGTTTGGAGGCGGGGTTCGCACGTTTTGGGACGATTCCCGCACGTTTCGGGGCCGGGTTCGCACGTTTTAGGCCTGATCCCGCACGTTTGGAGGCGGGGTTCGCACGTTTCAGACTTGATCTCGCACGTTTCGAGGCGGGCTCGCACGTTTTGGGACGATTCCCGCACGTTTCGGGACGGGGTTCGCACGTTTCAGACTTGATCCCGCACGTTTCGGGGCCGGGTTCGCACGTTTCAGGCTTCATCCCGCACGTTTCGGGGCGGGGTTCGCACGTTTCGGGGCGATTCCCGCACGTTTGGATGCAAGTTCCATACGTTTCAATGCAGACCTCGCCCAAAGTCAATGCAGATCCTCCCCGAATCGAGCAGTCCCTTGCCCATTGGTAACTTTTAAACCTCTCACCCCCTCTATTTCGTATCCCCTTAAAAAGGTAAAATAACCCATCTACAAATATCCTGAATTCAAGATAACTTTGTTGCATTCCTGTTCGTTAAACGATAAAGTGGAATCAACCAACGGGAATAACAAAACGCTTGAATATACAATGAAGCATAGGAGGAATCGTTTATGCCTGCCATTTCAGGACATCATCATATTTCCATGATTACAAAAGATGCAACAAAAAATAACCGTTTTTATCGTGATGTACTTGGATTACGCCGTGTGAAAATGACGGTCAATCAGGATGATCCATCAATGTATCACTTATTTTACGGGGACAAAACAGGCAGTCCAGGCACAGCGTTGACATTCTTTGAAATCCCGCCTGTCGGACATACCTACCGAGGTACAAACGCTATCACAAGAATTGGTCTGCTTGTACCAACAGAAGCGAGCTTAACCTATTGGAAAACGCGTTTTGAAGCGTATCACATACAGCATGGGGACATTACCATGTACGCCAACCGGCCCGCACTAAACTTTGAAGATCCTGAAGGTCTGTGCATGGTGCTGCTTGTATCAAACGGGGAAAAAGTGGAGCACTGGAAATCATGGGAAAAATCAAACATACCCACAGAACATCAAATTCAAGGCATGGGTTCCGTGGAAATAACTGTAAGAAGGCGTGATAAATTAGCACGAACATTAACCGAGTTGCTTGGCTACACGGCAGTATCTCGTACGGATGATGAAGCAGTTTTCCAATCCGTACAAGGAGAAGTATTTGGAGAAATCATTGTAAAACATTTAGAGGGGTCTGCTGAAAAGCCCGGACGCGGCAGTATTCATCACTTAGCCATTCGTGTGAAGGATGAGGCAGCGCTTGCCTACTGGGAAAAACAAGTACAAGCACGAGGATTCCATTCATCTGGCATTGTAGATCGTTTCTACTTTAAGAGCATATATTTCCGTGAATCAAACGGTATCCTATTTGAAATTGCAACCGACGGGCCTGGGTTCACTGCAGACGAAGATATCGAAACATTGGGTGAAACATTGGATTTACCACCATTTTTAGAGGATCGTCGAGCGGAAATTGAAGAGAATCTAAAGCCGGTCGAATAAGTCACCTTGATTCCATTAAAGGTTTAAGGATTGTTTACCCGAAGACATACCAGTCCCCGTTCTTGCCCAGCATTAGGTAATGTGATAACGTAAAATTGGGATAAAAGCAGGCAAATCTTAGGGGGAGATGCCATGAACTCATCGAAAAAAATCATTGTTGGTATCGCCATATTTGTATACACACTTGCAGTTATTGGGCTAACGACCATGATCGTGCTGCCAAATCCAAATCAGAAAACACCGCCAACACATCAAGATTGTGATTGCAATTGTTCAGACGAAACTGTGACGGATAAGTAACCAATCATTCGAAGCGGATAGCAGTTAAGCTAATGGGAGATATCTTCTGTTAGCTTTTCGTTTTATATATATCTTTATCGTTTATCATACCTCTTATTACGGGACAGCTGTCATCAGTTTGCGATTCCAGTGAGTCAAGAAAAGCTATAGTGCTTGGAATACCCCTGCGTACAATGAAATGGCTAAAGCAACGCTTGTCCAAAAGCAACTATTGTCATCTCGCAATGTACGTGGATAGAATCCTTTCGCCCAAGATAATAAAAAACATCTCCTCACCACCATCAACTACCGTGGCAAAGAGCTGTCCTTTTCATCATTCATTCTCTACTTCAATTTTCTTATCCCCCAGAATTAAGTAATTCAACTCTTCTTTTGGGATTTTATTAAATTCGGTCCGCTTCACCAAATAGAATATGGCGCCAAGGACAACCCAGGCGATCAGGGCGATTCTTGATTGGATCCCGAGGAAAGCCGGTGAGCCGGGTATCAATAATAAGGCGATAAACGATAGACTGGCCAGCATGCCAACGAGTGAAATGAATTTCTTTCCCGGGGCGATCACATTTTTCGCCGGGTTGTAGTTTTTATCCATCGAGCCTTTAAAGATAGTAAATGCCGTATAGCACGTATAGAAATAGGCAATCGACACGCCAATGGATGACATGTCTACCACCCACAATAGTGCTTCACGCCCAAACCACGGGGCAAGCATGGCGATGATCACAGTGAAAATGATGCCCACATATGGTGTTTCATTTTTTGCATGCACCTTGGAAAAAATAGCTGGCAATATTTTCGCCCGTGACATGGCAAACAACAGGCGACTGGACGAAATAATAAATCCATTCAATCCGGTAAAAATCCCCATACTTAAAGCCAACACCAGAAGTGCAATACCAAGTGTTCCGATCACATCTTTAATCGCTACGGCCGTTCCCCATAGATAATGCCCCGCAACGAGTTCTTCCCACGGACTGGCCATCGCTGTAACGAGCGTCATTAAGCTATATAAAATTCCTGAAACGAGAATAGCCAGGATAATCAGGCTAAATGCTTTTTTGGACGAAAAATTGAACTCCTCCGCTGCTTGTGGTACATTATCAAATCCAACATATGCCCATGGTGCAATTGCGACAATGGAGATGATCGCGGCAATGGAGGTCGTATTTGTCGGAAATAATGGCGCAATCGTTGCGATCTCCGTTTTAGGACTTCCCCCAACGAAAACGACAATTGCGAGCACTCCTGCCAGCATAATGCAGCAAAAGATAAATTGCATGCGGCCGGTTAGCCCAGTCCCACGCACGTTTAAAAAACCAAACACCACCAAGACAAGCATGGCAGTGATCACTTCTACACCATATACTTCCCAGCCAGCAATATGATACAGGGGCAAGTTTTCAATGATTTTTGGGAAAACAAATTTGAACATTAACGCAAACGCAGATGCATTGAGGGCTACGATGCAGATGTATCCAAGGGTTAGGAACCACCCACATATGAAGGCATGGGTCCGTCCTAGACTAATGAAGGCATAAGCAAATTCCCCGCCGGAAACGGGAAAACTTTTGATTAAAAATCCATAACTGACAGCAATCAGCATCATCAGTGCCGCTCCAATCAAAAAGCCAATCACAACCCCGAGCGGTCCGCCATCCTCCATCCAGATCGTCGGCTGTACAAACGCACCCCAGCCAATCGACGAACCAAGGGCAATCGCCCAGACCCAGTGTGGCTTCAATGATTTCTTTAATTCCTGTCGCTCTTCCATAAGTAACTAAACTCCTCGTATCTATTTTCTATCTCTTTGGTGCAAGTTCTAATCGTTTACCCCTTTTCGCTGCACGGAAAACTTTCTAAATAGTCTATTTTAGGGAATCGCTTGCATAGAAAGGCTTTTGTAACCGGATTTTGATTTACCTTAGTTGATAAAGTGCCGGTTATTGAAGAAGTTAGGAATCCGGACTAGTGTCAAGCACTCCCGGATTGATGCTGGGTTCTCCCGACCTTGAGGCGATCTCTCCCGAATTCGGGTGCTCTCTCCCGACTTCGGGGCACTCTCTCCCGACTTCAAGGCGCTCTCTCCCGACTTCGGGCACTCTCTCCCGACTTCGGGGCACTCTCTCCCGACTTCGGGGTGCCCCTCGACTCAGTCCACGGGCTTCTCAATTTTTAAGTATCCCGTATTTACTCCGTAAAATTTAGCCCTTACCATGTTTCCTAAACATCCTTCCCACCAAATCCAGCGCTGGCCGTTTTCCATTCATCACGAATCCTCCCAGCTCGGCGAGGAAATGAAACAGCACGAGTACCAAAAAGATAACAATCACCGCTACCGTTATGGTTGCGTTTGACAACAAAATAGCAATCACGCCAAACAAGGCACTAAACCCATAAATGATCCCCACTGTTTGCCGGTGGCTGAACCCTTTTTCAATTAGCTGGTAATGGATGTGCTGATTGTCCGGCAGCATGATACTTTGCCCATTGCGAATACGCCGGGCGATGGCAAACAGTGTGTCAAGAATCGGAACAGCCAACAGAATGACTGGAATTATGAAGCCAAACAAGGTGAGATTTTTAAATAAACCGAGGATAGAAACGATGGCGATCATATAACCCAGGAAATTCGATCCCGTGTCACCCATATAAATTTTTGCCGGATGAAAATTATGATACAAAAAACCAAGATTAGCGCCGATAAGGACCACGCAAAAGTAGGCTGCCAATATGCGCATATCAATGATCGCCATAATCAACATACTTATAAAGGCAATCGTGGTGACACCTGCAGCCAATCCATCAGGACCGTCAATCAAGTTAATCGCATTGGTGATGCCGACAATCCATAGAATGGTTACAAGCACACTGATCGGACCTAAGTCGATCATCCCAAAAATGGGAATCGTAATTCGTTCAATGATCAGCCCCGATGAAATGACCGAGAAGGCCGCGATCAACTGGCCGATCAGCTTTACCACAGGCCGGAGCTGGTATTTATCATCGAGGATGCCGGTGATAACAATAATGATTGCGCCAATGAAAATTTCCGTGAAATAGGTTCCATATGGCTGTAAATAAATGATCCCAAGAAATGATCCCAGAAAAATCGCCAATCCGCCCATCCTTGGCATTGCCTTTCGATGGATTTTCCGGCTATTTGGCAGATCCATGACGCCAAGCTTGCTGGCCAGCTTTTTGATCGGGAATGTTAGCAAAAATGTTGCGATGAGTGCGATTAAAAATGCAACGGACAGATCACTAAAATAAAACATAATAGCTCCTCACAGTCATTTTCTATGTGAATCGTAAGCGGACATCGAAAAGGGAAACAATGGACCTGTCCGAGATTGCTGAAGAAGTGCGACTATTTGTCTGTGGATCTGCTGTGATCAAGTGAGCCCGATAGTTGATCGAGTACGTCCGATAGTTGATCGTGCCGGGCGAAAGTTGATCGATTACGCCCGATAGTTGATCGTGCCGGGCGAAAAGTCGATCGAGTACGCCCGATAGTTGATCGTGCCGGGCGAAAAGTCGATCGAGTTGGGCACAAAATAATCAGGCATCTAGACAATTCAATCGCAACTTTCCGGGATAGTGTCCTTTTTCAGTGGCCTCGACCCGTCCCCGTGTCCCTTCTTTTTAGGTTCTTCCTATTTTCCAATTCCATGCATCAGATACGAAATGGTCTGCTTGATCTCCGCCTCATCATCCCAATCACGGTCAGGCTGTACAATAAAGCGGGTAAACAAAAATCCAAGTACTGTTGGCGCGATCATGCGAATAATCTGATCGTTGGCCATATCACGGAGTTCTCCTTCTGCCTTATAAAAATCAAGCGTCTGCTGCAATGCCGGGATAACTTTTTCAAGGGAGTTTTGCTTTAGCGCTGCTTGCAGTTCCGGATGAAACGCCACTTCCTGCACGAGAATTTTTATTAACGGAACATTGGCTTGAACAAATGCAAACCGATTCTTGATAAAGGCATACAAAAAGTCTTCAAAATGTTTATGTTGACGGCGAAACACGTCATCGACGAATTTTTCAGCAAACACAGGTACAGCAAACCGCGCAATAACGGG
Source organism: Lentibacillus songyuanensis (assembly GCF_039548255.1). Classification (NCBI taxonomy): domain Bacteria; kingdom Bacillati; phylum Bacillota; class Bacilli; order Caryophanales; family Bacillaceae; genus Lentibacillus; species Lentibacillus songyuanensis. The sequence goes on along the minus strand of NZ_JBCLVH010000004.1, from coordinate 185,725 downwards.
ATGGACAATTGACATAAGCAGTTCCTTTTTGGTTCGGTAATGACGAAAAATCGTCCCCTCAGCCACCCCAGCCTTTGCGGCAATCTCACTTGTTGATGTTGCCGCATACCCTTTTTCCGCGATCAGCTGTATCGCCGCTTCCAAAATCCGGATCTGTTTCGGTGTCATTTTTTCCGTTTTCTTTAAAATCTCTGTCATCGATTGGTTGTCATCTGCCATGACTATCTTCTCCTAGCTTGTGATCTTTATTATTACGAGGATAATAATCGGTTTGAACACCTTTTACAATTGGCGATGTTTTTTCAATGCTACTATATTTAACAAAATAAATACCAGCGAAAAGCCTGCTAACACCCAAATATCGCCCCATACAGAAGATAATCCCTGTCCCCGAAGCATAATTTCCTTTAAGGCATCTCCGCCATAGGTCAGCGGCATGATTTTGCCAATCGCATGGATCCAGCCAACCTGTTCGGTATGAAATATTCCAGAAAAAAACACTTGTGGGACAATAGCAATCGGGACGAACTGGATCATCTGGAATTCATTTTTGGCATATGCTGATAATAATGTTCCCAGACTCTGTGCGGCAATCGCCAGCAAAAAGGTAATACATAAAACAGCGATAATCGAACCGGCCATATACATTCCCAGCACATACACGGAATAAAGAACAATGATAATCGACTGCAAAATGATAAACACTCCAAAGCCGCCCATATAACCAGCAACAATTTCCCAGCGTCTTAATGGTGTGGCCAGCAGCCGTTCCAATGTCCCTTGCGTGCGCTCACGCAAAAAGGACACGCCACTTAACAGGAAGACAAAGAAGAACACGAATAATCCAATTAAAACCGGGCCAATGTTATCAAACAATTGTAAATCACTTGATCCGTGCAGAAAATGAACATCAATCGTTAATTCTAAAGGATTCAATTGCTTGGATACCTTGCTTAATAATCCTTCTACTGCCCTTGTTGCCGTCGGGTCACTGCCTTCCATTGTTACCTGCGACTTGTTTTCTCCCCAGGATAAATGCGCATCAATGGTGTCCTCTGCTAATGCTGTTTTTGCTTGCTGCTCACTCATCACCTTGATGGCAGCATCCTCATCCTCTAATATTGTCTGTACTTTTTCCGGGACGTCTGTTAATGCAATCGTCGGCTCATACGCTTTCATGTCCAGCACAACCCACAGCAATGTCAGCACAAATAATGGCGCGATAAATAATAATGCCAGACTCCGTTTATCCATTTTAAACTGCTGCACAATTCGTTTCATAATCGCTCGTATTCGCATCCACTCCACCTCCTAGTTTACGTTCGTTTCACCACCGAAATATAAAAATGCTGCCTCCAGCGAATCTGTTTCACTCTCCGCGATTAATTTGTCTGGACTACCATGCGCAATCACACTTCCATCCCGTAGCAATGCCAGGTTGTCACATTTTTCTGCTTCATCCATCACATGGGTTGTCACAATAATTGTCGTCCCCTGTTTTTGCAGTTCCTTTAACTCTTTCCAAATAGAAGCCCGTAGAACCGGATCAATGCCGACAGTTGGCTCATCCAAAATGAGTAATTTGGGCTGATGCAAGAGTGCAACCGCTAATGACATCCTCCGCTTCATCCCACCCGAATACTTCTCCAGTGTTTTATCTAGATGCTCGGTTAAATTCACCATCTCGGCAACGTCGATGATTCGTTGCTTGCGCTGTTTTTTCGGAATCCCATAGATGCCTGCAAAAAAATCCAGATTCTGCCTTGCTGTTAATTCACTGTACAACGCATCGGACTGCGCCATGTAACCAATTTGCTGCATCACCTTTAATGACGGCATTTGCTGTTGGTCAATCATGACGGACCCACTCGTTGGCTGCATGAGACCGATCATAATTTTAACTAGTGTCGTTTTCCCTGAACCGGATGGCCCAAGCAATCCAAACAGCTGTCCGTCAGGTATTGAGATGTCGATGTGTTTTAGTACAGTTTCGTCCCCAAAATGCTGTTCAATCCCATTTAGTGTGATCATACGTTGTCCCTCCTTTTAGGTATCAATCATGTGATGGTAGATGTTTTTTATATTTTTCTATAATGAGTGATTACTCACTATTATAATAAGATATCATTTTTTATTTGTAAACTGTTTTATTGAAAATGTTCGCAGGCTGAATGGTCGAGGACGGGAGTCAAGCGATCAGGATTGCAGGCTGAATGGTCAAGGACGGGAGCCAAGCGATCGGGATTACAGGCTGAACGATCGAGAACATGCGCCAAGCGATCGAGATTACAGGCTGAACGATCGAGAACATGCGCCAAGCGATCAGGAGTCCGGGCTGAACGACCGAGAAGGGGTGCTTAACGATCCGAGTGGCGCTATATATGTACCTGCCCCTCATTCTTACATACGTTGCTCTGCGATCCAATGATCATCCACCACCAGATGACCTGTTTTACTTTTCATTCGTTTCATTTCACATTATACTGTTGACATGTATGTGATCTTATTTTCGATATGCGAGGTGTTTATCGCGTGAACGATTCAAATGCTATTTCCAAAGTTTGCATGCTGGCAGGAAAAATCACGTTAGAAAGCGGCGCTGAGACACACCGGGTAGAGGATACTATGAATCGTATCGCCGCTGCATACGGACTTGTCCATGCACATAGTTATGCCACCCCAACCGTTATCAATTTTTCAACTGGACCGGTTGAGTCAACCCATTTTATTCGGATTTCCAGCCGGTCAACAGATTTGCATAAAATCGCGAATGTCAATAATATCTCTCGGAAAATCACCGCAGGAGAAGTGGGGGTAACCAATGCCTTAGAAATGCTGGAAAAGGTAGATCACGCCAAGTTAACATTTCCAGGCTGGATGCAAATTGTTGCCGCTGCATTTGTCAGTGGCAGTTTCGCCATTATGTTCGGCGGGACGTGGCCAGACTACCTCCCCGCTTTTGTGACAGGCGGTGCTGGATTCGCCGCATTGCTTGGTGGCGACCGGTTCCTTGAAGCCCGATTTATTACAGAATTTCTTGCATCTGTTCTGATTGGTCTGCTGTCGTTTATGTTTATTTTTTATGGCTGGGGTGCCAATCTGGATAAAATTATTATTGGAGCGGTCATGCCGCTTGTACCTGGATTACTTATTACCAATGCAGTCCGCGATTTAATGGCAGGACACTTAGTTGCGGGGTTATCCAAGGGAGTCGAAGCATTTCTGACAGCCTCTGCCATCGGTGCTGGAGTTGCCCTTGTGGTTGGATTAATGTAATTTTCTGCAGGGTAGTTCAGCGTTGCAACAGGGCGTCGCGATCCCGATCAGAATAGCGTCATAATTATTTTACCTCTTAGAAAGGAGAAAACCTCGATGATGATTGTCGCACAGCTTTTAACTAGCTTCATTGCCGCAGCCGGGTTCGGGATATTATTCAACGCTCCAAGAAAATCACTGATCCAATGCGGTCTTGTCGGTATGCTAGGATGGATATTGTATTATTTGCTTGCTGCTAAGGGAATGGATCCTGTCCCGGCCACTGTGTTTGCAGCCATGTTAGTAGGTGCATTATGCCAAGTTTGCGCCAAATTGTTTAAAACGCCGATCATCATTTTCATCGTATCCGGAATCATCCCGCTTGTCCCCGGCGGAAGCGCATATGATGCCATGCGTCACTTTGTCGTAAACGATTATTATGCAGGAGTCCAATTAGCGACCAAGGTCATGCTCCTATCTGGCGCTATCGCCATTGGAATCATGTTCTCCGAAGCGATCACCCAACTTATCATTAAAAAACGATGAGACCACAAAATGTGGCTGAACACAAAGTTGATCGTATGAGCGTAAAAGTTGATCGAGCCAAGGATGAAATTTGCGTGTGGTAGTGGCATATTCAGTGAAAGTGGAACATTAGATATAGCAAAAGAATAGCTATCCCGCATAAATATACGAAATAGCTATTCACATTCATGAATATGCTCTTTTATCCAATCAACAACTTTTTTAAAAGAGGGTCTCGTTTCATCATTTGCTACCGCAGATACAAAAGACACAACTTCATCATCTTCGCAAATTAGTTCAAATCCATTTATATCTAAAAACATAAACGTCGCTGCGTACGCTGTTCTCTTATTACCATCCATAAAACAATGTCCAACTGCGAACTCATACAAATAGGCAGCTGCTTTCTCTGCAATCGTCGGAAACCTTTCATAATCCCCAAACCCGGACATAGGCAGCGCAAGTTTGGCTTCTAATTTACCCGGATGCCTTCCTCTAATACCACCATCTCTATCAAGCACTAAATCATGAATGCGTTCTACACCTCCTATTGTTAGATATTCAACGTCCATTAGAGCTTACTAAGCTTCTCCAGAGCTTTACCATTTGCTTTAACCAACTTTTTAAAACTTTCTTCTGCTTTTTGAGCTTGATTCGTTTTTTGAGGTTCCCCTTGAGTTGCATTCATATCTTCATCATCCTTTTTCCTCCCCATTAGCCAGCCTCCTAACATATATAATCTATAGTGTTACATATGTTAGGATCACCAATATGAGAAGTCTTTATAATATATTTACCCTATTTTAACATAGAATAATCTACCAGCCTATGAAGATAATAAAATAATTAAAACATCTTTATAAGCTCCTTTACAGTCGGAACACAGACGATAGTAGAAACTCTATATATCCTTTATCATTGGGAGACTCGAGTCCTGTCCCTTGTCTCCTCTTCTCACTTCCCTCTTCTCGTAATTTTCGCCGTCAAGTCGTCAAACAGCGTGTAAACAACCGGAATTAATAACAACGTAAAGATACTGGAAACACCTAGCCCGAAAATGATCGTTACGGCTAGTGGTTGTTGTGTCTCCGCTCCTTCACCAAGCGCCAAAGCAAGGGGCACCATTCCCAAGATGGTTGTTAAAGTTGTCATCAGGATTGGCCGCATTCTACTTGGACCCGCTTGTAAAATGGCCTCATAGCGATCCATTCCGCGCCGCCTGAGAATATTGATATAATCCACCAGTACAATCGAATTATTGACCACAATCCCAGCGAGCATGATGACCCCAATAAACGCTGGAATACTTAATGGCAGTCCGGTTACGAGCAAACCTAATATAATTCCGATAACGGTTGCCGGCATGGAGAACATGATAATCAACGGAAACAAGAAGTTCTCAAATTGGACCGCCATGACCGCGTAAACCAGAAAGATTGAAAATACGAGCGCGAGTGCCAAATCAGCAAAGGAATCAGCCATATCCTCCGCCTGGCCACCAATGGAGTAACTATATCCATCTGGAAAGTTCATTGCATCCAATTGTGTTTCGATATCTGACGTCACACTTGCCAAGTCACGATCAACGATATCGCTGGACACGCTGATTTGCGGCTGTTGGTTTTCCCTTGATAATGCAACAGGACCTTGTACTTCCTCAAAAACGGCCACTTCCTCCAGTGGAATCGTCGCTCCTTTTGGCGTTTGAATCGTCATATTTTCTAAATCATTAATGGTACTGTGCTCATCCTCAGGATAAATCAGCGTGACGTCCATTTCGTGTCCCGCCTCCCGATATTTCGTTGCCACTTGCCCCGTAAACAACAGCTGGATTTGACTGGTAATTTGCTGTTGTGATAAGCCGTACATTGCTGCTTTTTCTTTATCAATTGCAACGGTTTGCTGTGGGATTCCTGCTGCTGCGGATGATTCTGGATTGTAAACACCCTTCACATTGGAAATTTCATCTACTACCCGATCTCCCAACTCACGCAACACGTCATGCTCCGGCCCTTTCAATTCAATCTGGACCGGGGTTCCCATACCAAGTCCACTATCTGCTGAACTAACCGTAATATCGGCACCAGCAATCTTTTGCACTGCCCCGTTCATCTCCTGGACTACCTCTGACGTTGTTTGCCCCCGCTCTGATGCTTTAATCAGCTGGATGGTAAAGCTCGCTTGATTCGTGCTTGAACTAATGCCAAGCTCATCATTCCCAACCTCACTAAAATTAGTTTCCATAACATCATCGTAGTTGGCTACGACATCATTTACTTGCTCGACAACTTTTTCTGTATACTCCAGTGAGCTTCCAGCGGGCGTTTCGACCTGAATTTGGATTTGCCCCTCATCTGAGGATGGAATAAATTCAGCACCGATAAACGGTATCAGGCAAACACTGGCAATGATTGCGGCCAACGTTCCGAAAATGGTCGTTTTCCGATGCTTAAGCACCCATCGTAACACACGCTGATAACCATTATTGACCCGTGTTAGCACCCGATCAAACCAATAGCGGCGCCCATTATCCTCCATTGCCTTGGATAATAGTTTGGACGATAACATTGGCACGAGTGTAACCGCTGCAATTAAGGAAGCAATCAACGAAAAGGAAACCGTTAATGCCAGCGGAGTGAATAAATCAGATGCGATCCCTTCCACATAGACAATCGGTAAAAATACCACTACGGTTGTTGTCGTGGAGGCAATGACAGCCGGCGCCAATTCTGAAGCTCCTTTTGTCGCTGATTCAAACAGGCTATATCCGCGTTGTCGGTAGGAATAGATATTCTCCAAAATGACAATCGAACTGTCGACCATCATCCCAAGTCCCAGCGCCAAACCGCCCAACGTTAATACGTTCAATGTCTCGCCAGTAAAATACATCAACGCAAACGTGGATATAATCGCAATTGGGATCGATATACCGATAACAATTGTCGCACGAAGGCTTTTTAAAAACAGCAGTAAAACTAACACCGAAATAATGCCGCCAAGTAAAATATTCTGGACGACCGAGCTAATGGATAGTTTGATAAAGTCCGATGTATCCATAATCACGTCTAAATCGACATCGTCTGGAAGCTGATCCTTTATCTCATCCATGCTGTCCCTGACATTATCCGCAACATCGACCGTGTTTGCGTCTGTTTTCTTCATGAAGCTCATGACGATCGAGGGTTTACCATTAACCAGCGTCTTTGTTGCGGGATCTTTAAATGTATCATTTAGCTCGGCAACATCCGCTACGTGGACTTTTGTGCCATTTTCGGTTTGAACAATCGTTTGTTTTATATCTTCAACCGAGTCAAACTCACCCGTTACCCTAATTTGCAAATCCTGGTTCCCTTTATCCACCGAGCCAGCAGAGGCAGATTGATTGTCACCATTCAACGCCTGCACTAGTGTATCTGGCGTTATCCCATACTGCTGTAATTTTGCCTGATCCATAACGAGCTGAATTTCCCGTTCCTTGGCACCATCCACGGTAACTGACGCCACTCCACCTTGCCGTTCAAAATATGGTGTCAATTGTTCATCAGCGATTTTCGTTAAGGATGCAGCATCTTCACCGGTTAACCCCACCCATATAACAGGCATTTGATCCGGATTAAATCGCAGGACACTTGGATCTCCGGCAGTATCCGGCAGCGCCTCTTTCACTTGGTCAATCTTTTCCCGAACATCGATCAGCGCCTGATCCAGATCGGTCCCATTTTTAAACATCATGACCACCAATGATGATCCGGATTGTGATTGGGTTTGTACTGTATCAATTCCCTCGACAGAACTAACCGATGATTCAATTGGCCGGCTTACTAGATTTTCCACTTCCTGTGGGGCTGCATCTTGATATGTAGTCGCAACAACGGCAATGGGAAGATCGATTTTAGGGAATAAATCCACCACGAGATTCCGCATCGATACAACACCCAATGCCAGAATCGCCAAAACGATCATGATTACCCCGACTGGTCGTTTGACAGAGGTGTTTACTAGTTTCACGATGGATTCCCCGCTTTCACTACCTTAACCTTACTACCATCATCAAGTGATTGTTGTCCACTTATGACGACCTCCATACCTTTCTTTAGATCACCTTTGACGGCCGATTGGTCAGATTGTGTTTCCGTGACGGTTACTTCGGTTTTCGTGACCGTATCGTTATTCCGGATAAACACAAATGATTGGCCGTTTTCCTGTACAATCGCAGCGGTAGGCACGATAAGAGCGTCTTTTACTTTCTTTTGGGGAACAGCTAGTTTGGCAACCTCCCCTGGCAGCAGCTTCCCATCGTCATTATCGAATGTTGCCTCTACCGGGAAAAGTGCCATGTCATTCGGTACTTTATCCATGGAGGAAATTTTCGCTTGTATCTTTTTGCCATCAATGACCGCCTTATGTGTATCATCTTTATTCAATAAATCCATTTCGTCAGCGGTGACATTCATCTGTATTTTCAATATATCCAAATCAGCAATGACCGCTAATGGATCGGAATTGGATACCATTGATCCTTCGTCAGCTGACAAATTGGTAATCACACCTTCCTTTGATGCATAAATATGCTGGCCGGATATGGTGGCGATCAAGTCATCCTTTGCAACCTTGTCTCCATTTGCCACCTTAAGTGCCGTTATCTCTCCGGGGATTTCAACCATGACCGGAGTTGTCGAGGCTGGTGCTGTGCGGCCATAGAGCATTTTTTTCGTCACTAAATCTCCCTGCTCCACTTTCGCCGTTTCCACAGGTGTGGCCGTTTCCCCCTTATCTTCCTTTGTATCATCGTTTGAACTGCATGCTGCAAGTAATCCAACGACAATTACCATCAGCGCTAAGCCTACCTTTTTCATCCACGTAACCCCTCCAATAAGACATGGGGATAGGTCGAGACTACTGAAAAAGTGAAAGGGATTTGTTTAAAAAAATTACCTTATCGCCCGTTCACATGGGATTATCACTAGTCACTACCTCTCCCCGTTACCTTAGTTCTCTATCTTCCTTCATCATACATGGAGTATTATGCATGGGCAAGTGTGAAAAGTGATATTTTTGTGTGAATTTAATTTGTACAACAGCCTACCCTTATACAGACTCGAAATCGGGGCCCTTCATTTGTGCAATTACCTGGCTGGCTTTCTTAAATTGCATATCCACTGCTGCTTCTGAGGCATTAACATAGAGGCCGGTACCATCATAAAAGGCAACAAACGTTTTGTCATCCCGCTGTTCAAAATAATGTACATGATAATAAGACAACCATACACAATCCTTGTTTTTGACAGAGGCGGTTGGGAACATATATACATCTTTACGGGGAGCAACTGGAATTGGCAATTTGCTGCGGGTTTTTAAGATCTGTTCGACTGCAGTTCGCCTTCCCACCAATGAAGCCCCGTTGGTAACACAACTATGTTCGATAATATATTCCGGCTTGTAAACGGAAATTCTTTCACGTCCCGTTTCCAGAATGAGTGATCGATAATAACTGGAGTCTTTGATCATAATTGCTTTGGTATCTGGAGTTATGTCATATATCAGCGACTTCAACGCCATCATCCCCTACACATTATAATGAGACTATTGTACTATTATTTTGGAATTTTTTCTAATTAATAATCCAGTTGTTTGAAAAGTGTTCACAAATACAGAGGCTCTTGTGCTATACTTGGATGGAGGGGTGATATTTGTGGATATCGCGGCAATGTCGGCCGTTATGGCAACCAATCAAGCCCGTTCAGATGCCAGCCTTGCCATTATGGATAAAGCTATGGGGATCGCGGAACAACAGGGACAGCAGCTGATGGAAATGCTGTCACCTGAGTCTAATGCCCCACATCCAACGTTGGGCAACATAGTAGATGTAGAAGTATAAACAAGTAATGGACAGTTGATATCCGTCTTTTTGCTTTTAAGAGAGAAGGCAAAACCGATATCAATTGTCCTCGTCGTTATGTATCCTTGCCTATTACCGGTACGTCGATGCGTAAAAGTTAGTTTACTTTATTGCAAACATAATCTCTGCTTCACAGGCAACTTCACCATCAACTGTTGCAACTCCTTTTCCCTTTCCGATCGGCCCTTTTAACCGTAGAATTTCAACCTCTAAGTTCAACTGATCACCAGGTTTTACTTGCCGCTTAAATCGGCATTTATCCACACCTGCCAGAAAACCAATTTTCCCTTTATTCTCTTCCTTGCCTAACATGGTGATCGCGCCAACTTGAGCAAGCGCCTCAATAATTAACACACCAGGCATCACTGGATAGTCGGGAAAATGTCCTTGAAAAAATGGCTCATTAATCGATACATTTTTAATTCCCGCAACACGTTTTCCTTCCTCAACCTCCGTAATCTTGTCCACCAGTAAAAATGGATAGCGATGCGGAATCGTTTCCTTAATTTGTTGCACATCCATCATAACCATTCGCTCCTTTTTCTCATCTATTTTCCTTCATTATAGCAAAGATTGTTTGAACTGTTGAAAAAGAAGGTACATGAATGATATCACAACGTCTCTATTTTGCGTATGAACAGCGACAAGTTGGGACATGTTAAGGCTAACGAGGAGTGATACGATGCTATGGACAATCTTTATTATCCTGCTTGTACTATGGGCGCTTGGGCTATTCTTTAAAGTAGCAGGTGGCCTCATCCACGTTTTACTTGTTATTGCCGTTATTGTATTAATCATACGACTCGTCACAGGTGGGAGAAAGCCGTAACAAAAAGAGCAAAATCGAAAGGCATGGCTGTGCGGACAGCCATGCCTTTCGATTTATTTTTCCTTCTTCACAATATCAATGATATGCTGCCATGTACTCTTATCCAGGGCATCTAATGGCTTTCCATCACCAATAACACCAAATCCGATCATTACCCCGCTTATTAAGGCAATAACCAAAAACACAACGACAACAACAATTCGCAGCCATATCGGGAAAATACGACGGCGCGGCTTTTTTCGTTGTTTTTTCTGTTGCTTCAGGTGTTGCTTATGCTGCTTACGCGTTTTCACAGCGGCTTGTCCATCCGATACGGGATCGACTTGTGTCCTCGTCTGCTCAACAGGTGTTTTCTTTGCATCTTCCTGCGGCTGGGCTGCTGATACTTGCGTTACCTGTTTCTTTAATCGTTCGGCGCGTGATTTCTTTTCCACCATGGCTTCTCGACGCTTTTCCCAATATTGCTTCAACCATCGCTGGCAATCCCGTAATTTATATTTCACCTTGTTCATCAGCTTTTTCAAAAGAACGATCAGCTTGCTTAAGCCCACTTTGCTTTTTTGAAGCAATTTCTTCCATAGGTTACGCAGTTTTCCAAGTAATGGTTTGCATTGCTTCGCTGTTTGTTCCAGTAAATCCTGTATGCGTTTCAGCAATCGTTTGCCTTTTTTAAGCATGCTTTTTAAAAAGCTGTCGTTTGGCCGCTGATCATCAACAGGTTTTTTTGATTGGTTGGTGGACATGAGGCGGTTCTCCTTACTTTCTTGCGTTCAAAATGTACCATTTACATTCCTTTGGACAGATAAATCTATTACACTAACTATCATAAAACTACTATAGTGATTTTTGTGTGTTTCGTCAATAATGTGCACGAAGTTAGGAGTTTCCTCATTTTGAACTTCATGTTAGACACTAGCAGCCAAATACAAGTTACATAGAATCGACACATTTCTCATACTCGCAGGCACTATTCTACCGGAGTTGGTTCACAAGACCCATCATCTGATCTCCCATCGTAATGGTCTTGCCATTCATTTGATAGGCTCGCTGGGTCATAATCATATCGTTCATTTGCTTTGCCATGTCGACGTTGGATTGCTCCAGGACACCACTTTTGACGACATCTGCATTGGGGTTGACTGCTTGGATGACTTGGCCAAGCTCAATATTTGCTTCAGCTAAATTGGGCAATCGATACGCATTTTCTCCCGTCGCTTCTAACAGTTGCGGACGGGTCGTTTCCACAATCGCCAATTTACCTACCGTTTCCGTTTGATTGTCCCGTCTCACCACAATTTCCCCATTTTGCTGAATGGAAATAGCATCAAATCCATCTGCAAATGTAATCGGCCCATTTTCACCGATAACCGGGTGTCCATCTTTCGTTGTCAGCATAACCGTTTGCTGATCATTCATCGGGCTAAGGTAAAATGCGCCATCTCTTGTATAATATGTTTCCGGCTCCCCGTTATGGCTCACTTGAATTTGAAATAATTGATTTTCCCCACGTAATGCTGTATCCAGTGCTCGATCGGTTTCCTTCCATGAGCCAAGGGCGGTATTTCTATTCGTATGTCCCAATATCGCACCTGAGCCAATCCGAACCCCATCAGGAGTGAGCCGTGCCGGTTCGTTGTCAGGGTTCTTCAGGTTGTCGATTTGTTGAAATAATAACGAAGCAAAGTCGGCGTCACGTGATTTATATCCAGTGGTTTGACTGTTTGCCAGGTTATTGCCAATTAAATCAAGTTTCTGTTGTAACTGGTTCATTGTCACTGCAGCTTGAATCATGGATCGCGACATCGTGATTCCTCCCTACCCTAGTCGTGCAATGTCATTAACTGCTTTTCCCATACTCTCATCATACGCTTTTAATACACGCTGATTCGTTTCAAAATTACGGTACGATTGCATCATTTCCGACATTGCTTGTAATGAGTTCACATTAGAACGCTCCAGAAAACCCTGCTTGACGGTAAACGTTGCATCCCCTGGAACTGCTCCAGCTTCTCCGCTGAATAATCCATTTCCTTCTTTTTCAAGTTCATTCGCATTGGCCGTATAGGCAATCCCAAGTGGGACCGCTTGGCCGTCCATTTGAATAACACCATCTTGGGTAACCGTCATATGTCTGCCGTTCGTTTGGATTGGATTTCCACCTTGGTCCAATACATAATACCCCTGATTCGTCACCAAAAAACCCTGACCATCAACGGTAAAATTTCCATTCCGAGTATAGCGCTGTTCCCCTGCTTCATTCTGTACCATAAAAAACATAGAGCCCGCTTCATCCGGTAATTCACCATTTAATAATGCCATATCCGCTTCATTTCCGGTTTCTCGAATATCACCTTGGGAAAAGTCCGGGACACCCTCCTGAACATAAACCCCTGTATTTAACGATCCAATCGGCTGGTTGACCGGTATATTTAATCCTCTCGTTGTCGGAACCGTGTTGCCGCCCATTTGTTTCATTAACATTTCCGGGAAGGCACGCAATGTTGACTGATCTTCCTTGTACCCAGGAGTATTCGCATTGGCAATATTATTGGACAATGCTTCCTGCTGTCGCTGTTGGGCAATCATCCCGCTAGCAGCTGTATAAAAACCTCTAAGCATTTCCGTCACGCTCCCTTTTTGGAGTATCGTTTTCATGATGTTATCCCTGTATTGATTTATGTATTTCGTTTTCACCTGTAAAATTCAAAAAAATACGTTTATGTAATGGCAAACAGGGTATATACTTTATACCGACGACCCATAGGGATTTTCCGATGCGAAAATCCCTATCCAAAAAGAAATACCCTTGCTTGTCTATCTAATAGAGGTGTACCTTTTAGAATCCGATACTAAACAATTTTGCGACGCTCAATTTTGTCAATATTTTCGAGCATGATACCGGTTCCTTTGGCAACACAATTCATTGGTTCTTCTGAAATAAACACAGGAACCTTTAATTCTTCGGCTAACAGCTGATCAATGCCATGAATTAATGCGCCACCACCTGTGAGAATAACACCACGATCGATAATGTCTGCGGATAATTCCGGTGGTGTATGCTCAAGCACGGACTTTGCGGCTTGTGTAATTAATCCCGCTGATTCATGGAGTGCTTCTTCAATTTCATCCGAATAAACGGTAATTGTTCGTGGTAATCCCGATACCATATCACGTCCGCGAATATCCATTTCTTCTTTGCGCGAATCTTTAAAAACAGTTGCTACATTAATCTTGATATCCTCAGCCGTACGTTCTCCAATAAGCAATTTATACTTTTTCTTAATATATTGAAGAATTTCCCCATCAAATTTATCGCCGGCCATTTTAATCGACTTCGCGGTTACGATGTCCCCCATGGATAACACAGCAACATCCGTGGTACCGCCACCAATATCAACAACCATATTCCCGCTAGGCTGAAAAATTTCCATACCGGATCCAATCGCTGCAACCTTAGGCTCTTCTTCCAAGTAAACCCGCTTTCCGCCAGACTTCTCTGCCGCTTCCTTAATTGCCTTTTGCTCCACCTTAGTGATATTCGTTGGGCAACAAATCAACATTCTTGGTTTCGATAAAAAACCTTTTACATTAATTTTATCAATAAAATGTTTTAACATCGCTTCTGTCACATCAAAATCTGCAATAACGCCATCCTGCAACGGACGGATTGCCTCAATATTCCCTGGTGTACGCCCAACCATTCTTCGTGCAGATTCGCCCACTTCCAGCACTTTGCCTGTCGTGCGGTCCATTGCAACAACGGAAGGCTCATTCAGTACAATTCCTTTACCCTTCAAATGAATCAAAACATTAGCCGTCCCAAGATCAATTCCAATATCCCTAGAAAACATGAATCAAGATCCTCCTTAGCTCTGTACTATCGCGCATCTGTCAGAGGACATAATGCTACTAATATAATATTTTACCACAAATTTCAACAATTAACTGCAAAAAATACAAAAAAAATAGGAACTCTGACATGCGGTCAGGTCCATTGTCCCATTTTATGTATGCAGGTGACAGGTGAACATGGACTTGGAACAGGTTACGGTTAATATCCTCATTCGAGGGGGGTCGATGTTCGTCACGTTTCGGTCGATATGTGCGTTCGCGGGTCGATGTTCGTCGCTTTTCGGTCGATGCGCTCGCTCTTGGGTTGATGTTCCCGTTCCTCGGTCGATTCGCTCGTTCTTGGATCGATGTTTCCCGTTCCTCGGTCGATGCGCTCGTGCTTGGGGCGATGTTTCCCGTTCCTCGGTCGATGCGCTCGTGCTTGGGGCGATGTTTCCCGTTCCTCGGTCGATGCGCCTATTCTTGGGTCGATGTTTTCCGCTCTTCGGTCGATGCGCCTGTTCTTGGGTCGATGTTTCCCGTTCCTCGGTCGATGCGCTCGTTCTTGGGTCGATGTTTTCCGTTCCTTGGTCGATGCGCTCATTCCTGGGTCGATGTTTCCCGTTCCTCGGTCGATGCGCCCGTTCTTGGGTCGATGTTTTCACATTTTCGGTCGATCCGCCCATTCGCGGGTCGATGTTTCCCGTTCCTCGGTCGATGCGCTCATTCTTGGGTCGATGTTTTTCGCTCTTCGGTCGATGCGCTCGTTCTTGGGTCGATGTTTTTCGCTTCTCGATCGACAGCCTCGTTCGTGGGTTTGAAGCATTGGTTTCAAGCTAACGATACTTGATTTTCTGTTACTTATTTGCAACGTCATCATGGTTTCGATTAGCCCATTTATACCTCTTGACAACCCCACATATTAAAATTAATCAAAAAAGTTTCTAAAAAATAAAGGATTTTTTAACCTTTTGTCGAATTGTGTTATAAGACGAAATACATTATGGAAGGAGTAATCCATTGAGAACAATCAAATATAGAAAAAAACCGTATATTATTTTATGTTACGAAGCACTTTTCCGCAATTTGAACGGTCGTTACAGAACAAACCGAAAACTTCGTGAAAACTACCAACGCTTTCATGCAGGCTACCAAGGGGAAAAGACTGTTGATTACAACTTGATGCAATTCCCCCAAAAAAACTTCTTCGTCCTTCACGATATTCGATTAAAAATCCACAACGTTCATTTCCAAATTGACACATTAATTATTTATGAAAAGTTTATCTTGATTTTAGAAATTAAAAACCTTGCTGGTATTATAGAGTATGACAGCAAATTAAGGCAATTAGTGCAAATTAATAGTGAAAAAAAGATTGCTTTACAAGACCCGATACTACAGGCTGAAACGCAAAAGGAACATTTAAAAGCTTGGCTACAGCAACTAAACATATCCATTCCCATTGATACATTAGTGGTTAACGCTAACCCTTCTACCATTATTAATATCAAACAAGACGATCCTGCTATTTACCTAAAATTGATCCGGAACGAAAATTTGCATTTGACGCTAAATAAAATTACCGAGAAATATACAAGTAAAGTATTACTTGCTACAGAAATCAGCAAATTGAGTAACACTATTTTAAATTGGAATACGCCGCTTCACCCTAATTTGATAAAGCAATTCAACGTACAAGAACGCCATTTAAAAACCGCTATTACGTGTCCCGAATGCGGACAACCATCAATAAAACGCGCGCGCGGTAAATGGGTATGCCAAAAATGTCACACGATAGAAAGCAATTTGCATGAACAAATCATTTTAGATTATTTTCTCCTTCATCATAGCACTATAACAAACAGACAATGCCGCAGTTTACTGAATATTGATTCTCCACGCGTTGTCTACAAATTACTAAATTCATTGAGTTTAAAATATACAGGCCAAAACAGTGCAAGAATTTATTACGCACCGGAACTCGATGATTATCCCCAAGACACCATTTTCCCAGGAAAGTTCCAATCAATTTTAGATACCTTTGACTAATATAATTCGATCAAAATATATAACGTTCTTAGTTTGATTCATCACTTTGAACCAATAGTGATCGCTAGGTTGATGTTTTCCACTTCCCGGTCGATGCGCTCGTTCCTGGGTTGATGTTGCACGTGCCTCGGTCGATTCGCTCGTTCTTGGGTCGATGTTTCCCGTGCCTCGGTCGATTCGCTCATTCCTGGGTTGATGTTGCACGTGCCTCGGTCGATGCGCTTGTTCTTGGGTCGATGTTTCCCGTTCCTCGGTCGATCCGCCCATGCGTGGGTCGATGTTTTCCGTGCCTTGGTCGATTCGCTCGTTCCTGGGTCGATATTTCCCGTGCCTCGGTCGATTCGCTCGTTCTTGGGTCGATGTTGCACGTGCCTCGGTCGATTCGCTCATTCCTGGGTTGATGTTGCACGTGCCTCGGTCGATGCGCTTGTTCTTGGGTCGATGTTTCCCGTTCCTCGGTCGATCCGCCCATGCGTGGGTCGATGTTTTCCGTGCCTTGGTCGATTCGCTCGTTCCTGGGTTGATGTTGCACGTGCCTCGGTCGATGCGCTCATTCCTGGGTCGATGTTTTCCGTGCCTCGGTCGATGCGCTCGTTCCTGGGTCGATGTTTTCCGTGCCTTGGTCGATTCGCTCGTTCCTGGGTCGATATTTCCCACTTCTCGGTTGATGGGCTCATTCCTGGGTCGATGTTTTCCGTGCCTCGGTCGATGCACTTGTTCCTGGGTCGATATTTTCCGCTTCTCGATCGATAACCTCGTTCTCCGGTAAATTCGTCCGCTCCCGAATCCCGACGCGCCCGCCACCCAGATTGATGCTTCCCTTTTCAGTCGCATCCCTTCCCAGACAGATTGCCACATCCATACAAATACCGAGAAATCCACTATCACCGGATTTCTCGGTATTAAGGAAAGGAAACAATCGCTTCATCTTCTTCTGTACCCACCACCCCCTCAAATTGATGCCATCGTCCCTGCTCATCCTACCGGTTCAATCGTGGTTTCCTTTTTAGGCTCAACTTTGTACTTTTTTCTAGTTGCTTCGCCTCCACGGAGATGCCGGATGGATTTGTGATATTCCAGAATATCTTTTACCTGATTTGCAAGTTCTGGATGTATTTCTGGCAGTCTTTCAGTTAAATCTTTGTGGACTGTACTTTTAGATACTCCAAACTCTTTCGCTATCGTACGGACAGTTTTCCTCGTCTCAACGACATATTTTCCTATCCTGATAGTCCTTTCCTTGATGTAATCGTGCACACCGTTCGCCTCCCTAAGTTGTCTGTTTCCGAGGTGTGTACCTGAGACAAGGTGGTCAAAAAATTGTGGCTGCGTATTAACTGGAAATGCTTCATTGTGCAGCAGTGTCTTGTATAGTTTTAAATTTTCAAAAAATGAAGGGCGTCATTATCCCTCGATGGCATGTTTTGCTCCAGTAATGATATATTTTAAAAATGAACGCAAATTGAAAAGGAATGTATGTATTAGGGTTGTATAAAATGACTTGACATGCTACACAAGCTCTCACCTCAGACATAAATTGATTGCTTGGTTTGTAACATTTTATTATAGCTTTTAATGGATTATGATTAAATTTACGCGTTTCATGGAGGAGACAAGCTTTATTTTTGAGGCGGCGATTGACGGACATATGAAAAAGGCTTAACAAATGACACGGAGGACCCTTTCGTAACAAAAAAAAGGAGCTTTTATGATACGTCACGATGATCGTCAACGTCAAAGCTCCCACACCCTATGTGCGTATGCTACGAAAACAGTAGCATCGCAAACTTTTACTTAACTATTGTTAACCTACCGAACCGCTCCTGAAAAAGATACAGGTGTTCAGTAATACCTCTTTAAAAAACCAACCTAATACCGTCATTACTCTCATATTAAGAAGAAATGCAAATCCAATGATGTAAAACCCATTTAGCAACAATCAATCAATGTCACCATATTCTGGGTCCTTTGCGATCGAATAACCAGGGGCATTGGCTGCTCCAACAGTAAATACGATCCCTAATGACATGACAATTGCAAGTGCAAACATACGCGTCTTTTTCATTTGTATCCCTCCCTTCACCGTTCATGTAATAACGTTTTGGAAGTCTGGTTCCTCATGGTGTATTGAGAATATAAGTAAAGCGGGGCATTCATTTGAATATCCCCACTAAAACAGCGTGGGTTCATCCTGGTTATCCGTTCATGTTTACTAAAACATTCAGTGGCAATCGACAGAAGAAATAATCACTTCTTTTTTCAATAAAGTTGTTATACGATCGAAGTAGTAAGTCCTTGTCCTGCTTGGCAACACCTAAATAATACATTTTAAATGGACTGTTGATCGGCAGTTCTGACAAGATAGCATTTGCTGCTTGATAATTGCCCTTAGCAATCTCGATATGAGCTTGTTCACTCTTATCATCGGTGTCAATCCCATCCACCTGCTTAAAATGGGCGGATAAGAATGGTATATTATTCTTTCTAATACTGTTCATACTGCTATGATAATGGTGCTTTTCCGCCAGCTTTAAGGCTTCATTCAGGTGATACATGCCCTGAAAATAGGTATCAAATGTGTACGTGAGCCCCAAATTAATATGCATATTTACAATTGTTTTGCTATTAGATGTTTCATTTAGCACGCGAAACGCATATTTTCTGGCCATAATTAACTCGTTTCTTGTCCAATAATAAATAAACAAGTTTTGATAGAGCCTTAAATTAAAATAGGATAATAGAAGCGTATCCTCTACTGCATCGAACAAAACGGTTTGTTTATCAAGAAAATTTCCAATCTGCCCAAATTCTCTTAGGTTAAAGTGAATGGCAATTTTAAGAAATTCAATCACACAGCGAAGTTCGGGATCGTCGGTCTGGTATACATTTAGTTTTTTTAATAATTCACGCGAATAACGACCATGCTGGCGTTTTCGGTCGATGATGAGCTGATAGATTTCTGCCCATTCCTGGTTTGACCTATTTCCCGATTCTTTATTTTTGTTCACAAGCAATTGCAAATCATTTATATAGCCGTTTGTATATAAAAATTCCATTCCCTTTTTCATGATTTCATCTGATGTCGACTGCAAGCAAAAGTTACGCATCAGCTGTAAAGCCGTTTCACTATCATGTTCCTGCAATAACATAAGGTTGACCTGTTCTAATGATAATTCACCTTCACGTGGAATGGAGGTTAAAGAATTTGCTGTTATGTCAGCCTTGGGGTACTTCACAATCAGCTCTCCCTTCCTGCAACGTATACTCTCAAAATTAAAAAGAGTATTGGACATGACCCTGACTCTCTATTGCGACAAATTCAGTCAAACTCTAGCAATATGTGACATCTGCTTTTATAATACCATATTTTTTGCAAATATAAAGTACAATCGTTCGACAATTTTCGCACCATTCCAATAATTGTAAACTTTTTCGGAAGATACTCCTGCTTTAAGGTGGCCCCAGGACATAGCTGCGGCGCAAGTATGAATAATTTACACTAGCATATATTCTAGCACAAAAAAATAACCCTAGTACAATTACTAGGGTAAATCTTACAGTTTAGAAGCCTGTCGACTATTAAGCATTTTTCGATGGATTGGATGATTGTGATGTAGCTCCATCATCGGCATCTGATTCAGGATCCTCACTCTTGTCTGGATCGCTTTCGTTGTCACCTGATTGATCAGCGTCATCTGCCTTATCATTCTCCTCGGACTCATCCGTCGCTTCTGGATCTTCCGTTTGGTTTGCATCATCGTCTGAAACGTTGGCGTCATCTTCCCCAGATTCATCTGTAGCGTTTGGCTCGTCTGTTGCATTGGATTCATCTGTAGCATTTGACTCGTCTGCAGCATTTGATTCGTCTGTACTTGCTTCATCCGTTTTTACACTGTCTAGCTTACTAACAGATTGATTGAAAAATTCTTCCGGATTAACAGGTTGTCCGTCTTTTCTCAACTCAAAGTGGACATGCGTATCTTTGTCTTTATTAAAAATGTTCTTACCGCCTGTACCAATGACATCACCTTGCTTCACCTTGTCGTTCGCTTCTACCTTTACTTCACCAAGACTTGCATAGTATGTTGTCACGTCATTTTCATGCGTTAATTCAACAACATTACCTAATAGCGGATCTTCTTTTACTTCTTTCACTGTACCACTCAATGCAGCTGTAACGTTAAATTTTTCCGTGTCCGGGGATGTAATGTCAACACCAGTACTTTGATAGTATCGGTTATTGTAATGGACAAGGGCACTTTCCTGGTCCTTCTCATCCGCGTTGTAATCAAAAAATTTAGTTACGATTTCTGCTTGATCCGCCGTTTCGACAGGCATTTTGATAACTTCCTGCTGATCAGCTACCGTTTCTGCATCTTGGTCAAATGAACCATCCGCGTAATCCTCTGCAACATCCTGACCATCATCCGACTCTTTGACTTGGTTATCCAAATTCTGATACCAGATTACTGCCGTTAAAAGAACTGCGGCAATCGCCAGGTATAATGCTGGAAAAAACCACTTCTTGCGGAAAATGCGGCTCCATTTGTTTTTTGGAGTACCATTGTTTTCTTCTTTCATGATCATCACCTCAACAACCATTCTGATCAGAAAAAAGAAAAACTATACATTTTCCAGAAAAAAATTCACTATTTTATACATTTTTCTTGCAATCCGGGGCAAGGTAAGAAATTTACTGACGAATCTATTGTTTGGATTGGCCACTCTGGTGATTATAGAAGGACACTGTGACCGAACGTTTTTGATGCTGCTGCTCATCAGTTGGCTAGCCGCTACAATCAGGCTATAATGTTTGGTCGGTTAGCTGACGTTCTCCCTCGCTTTTGCTAAACCATGTATCTACAATTAAATAACCACCCTTTAGCCTAAATCGCCATTGAGTGGTGGTTACCTGTTATTTTGTTACATTGCCACACCAGATGTTCTAACTTAGTAACGATCCTTTATTTCGCCACAAGCGTAGGCGCCGTCTCCGTTATTTTACTTATTTTAACTCCTTTATAATAATGCGCTACAATGTCTTTATAGTTTTTTCCATCCTTCGCCATGCCGTTTGCGCCATATTGACTCATGCCAATTCCATGACCGAATCCTTTTGTTGTAAATATGATATGGCCATTTTTTTGTTCAATGGTAAAATCACTGGAACGCAGATCAAACTTTTCCCGGATCTCTTTTCCGGTAAATTCCTTCCCGCCAATATTCAGTTTGCTGACACGCTTCCCGTCCGTTCTTGACATATCTGCTTGCAAGTCCCCAGCGATCTGAACACCCAGTTGCTGCTCCGCATCCGCAATCGAGACAATTTTTTGGTCTAAAAATTTTGGTGATTTTTTATCCCATGGACTTTTTACACTGCGAAGGTAAGGTAATTTATTATCCCAGTAATCCTCCGAGTTTTCCGTATAACCATTACTCGTTGAAAAAAATGCCGGGAAAATCGGATTGTCATCGTACGTCAAAATTTCTCCTTTTGTCGCTGCAACAGCTTCGGTTACCTTTTCCATATTTCCTGCATAATCTTTTCCCCACTTTTTCTGAAGCTCCGTTTTATTGCTGTATACCTGATTATCAGTGGTATCCGTAACTTGCGGCTGATCGTCCTTATCCTGGTTATGATGTAACAGCACATCCACTACATATGTCCGGGCAGCAAGCGCTTGAGCCTTTAATGCCTCCATTTCAAAATCAATCGGCATTTCAGAAGCCACTACTCGTGATACATACGTCTCCAATGGCACATCTTCCACTTTATTATCGGTATTGGCCCGCATGACCTCAACGGAAAAAGGAGAGTCCGCTGCGGTTAGTTCCACTTCTTCCTGCTTATTCTTTGCTGCTTTTTCATCGTTTGTCTTTGCGCTTATTTGTGCCTGTTCATTATCCTTATCGGGCAAAACAATTAATGTAGGAATAATCAAGATAATCATGATTAGACTAGCTAGAAATACCGTTGTGGGAAGTTTCCAAGTGGACGGTTTTCTCCCTAGCTGCTTGTTTGGCTTAGCTGGTAGCCCTTTTTTCCACTTCGAAAATTGCGACGTCCTTTTGGAATGAAATGACGGTTTCTTCTTTTTCCAAGCTTTAGGCGTTGGATTCGTTTTATAGTGGTATTTGCGATTATTCATCTGCCGCCTCCTCGTATGAATTTAATATGCTACTCTCGCCTGCTGTTATTCCAGCTGGATTCATGCTCGATGAAAGAAGAACATTCCTAGTTTCCTACTACTAAACTTATACAAATTCCAAAAACAATAGAACCAGAAATTCAAAATGAGACAAGGAACAGTCGAGACCACTGAAAGCATCCTGTCTCTCATTTATCGGCTATTCCAACCAGCTTTACCGCGTCGTGGAATAAGTTCCGTGGCCACATTTATCAGCAGAGAGAAGTAGAAGTTTTCAGCGTTCTCGGACAGGTCCAGCGTCTTATTTCCAATCCTGAAGTTATGGGATAGTGTTGAATAAAACCTAAGTGGCTTCCCTCCCGAATTTGACAGGCTCTCTCACGTTTAGGTGTGCCGCTCTCTCTACCTGCTATGCTTCCTTCTCAACTAAAGGCTCTCCTTTCTTTTTTATTCCAGGATTAGAAAGGCGCAAGCGCCCGTTTATAGACGTATAGACTGCGCCCTGCCAAGCAGGGTGGTTTAGTGTTGCTGCGCAAAGCAGCGGTCTTAACTGAATATTCCTACCGTAGGAGATAAAGGAAACACGGTGAGCTGGGGGCTACAAGATGTAGGTCAGTTCGGTGTTGCGACAGGACGTCGCGGTTTTAACCGAACTTCCCCTAAGCCTATGTTGACTTATCGTACGGAGGCGGGTATTGGCTACTAGTCTCTAGGCGCTGGAGCCGGACTGGCTATCGCTGACAGTAAAATTAACAACGCCAAATTTTATACTTTCAATGAAAAACAGCTCCCGCCAAAGCAGGAGCTGTCCATTTCACATAATCCAAAAACATCTATACATCTTGAATCCTTTCTCAACCATATATTGTACACCGTCAATATATCCAGTGATCCTCCTCTTTCCTTCCCTTTCTAGCCAAACCTAAGCGAATCTATCAGACCGAAACATAGTGAAACCGTTCATCCGCCAGTTACCAACGACCCCGCTTCATATTTATCTCTGGAACACGGGACCGCACTTCTTTGCTCGAATTACGGTCCACCCTACCGCTCAACTCGTCTTTCGTATATAGGTGACAGGCGACATGGTGATGGGGGTGTACTTCTTGCCATATTGGTTTTTCATGTGCGCAGATGTCCATAGCCATTGGACAGCGGGTACGGAATACGCAGCCGCTTGGCGGGTTAATTGGGCTGGGAAGTTCGCCTTTTAAAATGATGCGCTCACGACTTTCTTCAATATCCGGATCCGGAATCGGGATAGCGGATAATAATGCTTTGGTATATGGATGCAATGGGTTGTCATAGAGGGCTTCACTTGTTGTTAATTCAACCATATTCCCAAGGTACATCACACCAATTCGGTCGGAAATCTGTTTTACCATCGATAAATCATGGGCAATAAATAAGAAGGTTAAGCCCTTATCTAACTGTAATTCCTTCAACAAGTTGACGACCTGTGCCTGAACGGAGACATCAAGGGCCGAGATTGGTTCATCGGCAATGATAAAATCCGGATCCAATGCCAATGCCCGGGCAATCCCGATTCGCTGACGCTGGCCACCACTGAATTCATGTGGATACCGATTGGCATGATCCCGGTTTAAGCCAACTTCCTCCAACAGCTCATAAACACGTTCCAGCTGCTCCTTTTTACTAGAGAAGATCCCATGCACCTCTAATGGCTCAGCAATCACTTCTCTCACGGTTGAGCGCGGGTTTAATGAGGCATATGGGTCCTGAAAAATCATTTGCATCCTGCGGTAAAATTGAAACTTTTCCTTGTCGTTCAACGCATGCACATGCTTCCCGTCATAAATTACATCGCCATCCGTTTTTTCATACAATCCCATGATCGTACGTCCAATTGTCGACTTGCCACATCCAGATTCCCCGACAAGCCCAAACGTTTCGCCCTTATAAATATAAAAGCTGACGCCATCGACTGCTTGTAACAGCTTGCCTTTTCCCATGTCAAAGTACTTCTTCAATTCGTTCACTTGTAACACTTTCTCATTGTCCATCATCATTCGCCCCTTGCCAATAACGTGTTGCTATACAAAGCTCCTGTTCATATACGGTACCCTTCAGCTTGAGAATTTCAATTTGCCGTCCTGTTTTAGGAGAATGCAGCATATGACCATCCCCATAGTACATGCCAACATGATGAAGTTTGCCCTTCCCATTGTCGTATGCGAAGAATAATAAATCACCTGGGAGCACATGATCAAGTCGGATCCTCTGCCCGTTAGCTGCCTGATCGCCAGCATCGCGCGGTATTCGATATCCATTTGCCTTGTGCATGACATAACAAAAACCCGAGCAATCATAGCCAAAAGCACTCATGCCACCCCAGAAATAATCCAGTCCAAGGAACCGTTTCCCCTCTTGGATCAGTCGTTCGCCAGATTGTTTAGCAAGCCCTTTCGTTGTTTCAAATATACATATGGCCGCTTTTTTTATAAATAATTGGCCATGAGACGTCACGACCTCGACACGGTCAGTTGCTTCCCGCCGCAATGGCAGGTGTGTTTGATAACTGACCTTTATCACCCGTTTTCCCGACTTATCCTCCAGCCAGGCAAATTTATCCGTAACCGTAATGGTTCGTTCTGTTTCCCAATCCTGCTTCGACACGCGCTCCAGCTGCCGGAACGGAACCCAGCCGGGATAGCCACGTTCCTCTTTATGCGATGGCTGGGTTGGAATAATGACATGGGCCCAATCTGCTTTCACTGCAAGCACAATAACACGTTCACCATACAACAGCTGGGTTTGCACCCGATTTTCGTCACATAAAGCTGCCCGATTCGTAAACGTTTGGCCAGCTACCCATTGGTCAATATCTGTTGGATTGCTTATTCCCGCTTTATCTATTTCTCTAGCAGATTCCGGATTTGTCCAGACAGTTGCCACTTGAACCGCAGTCACCCAGCATTCATCCAAAGATTGTTCAAACGTTTGTTCAATCATCTTTAAGGCTCCCTTCCCCACATTTTTACCTATTGTTACCCGCTCCTATCGAACGCCCGGTTCCATTACAAGCGTTTTATCCAATGTCGATAACCTCGCTTCAACACCCAACGGTATCGAAAAATTGGGGGTGCAATGACCAATGGAAAAGCCAGACATAACGGGAAAAGGTAATTCGCTGACATATTGCTGAATGACTTCTTCTAATCGAAAGGAAGGCTTTTCACTTTTTGGTTTAGCCAAGGCAAAATCCCCAATAATTAGCCCCGCTAAATTATCCAGTTTACCAGCATGCTTCAACTGATTCAGCATCGCATCCACACGATAAGGCTCTTCACCAATATCCTCAATCACCAGCAATTTTCCTGCAGTTTCGATTTCAAATGGCGTTCCCAATGTACTAATTAATAGCGACAAGTTCCCGCCAGCCAATTCCCCTTTGGCCTCTCCCGGCACAAACATCTTTAATGGCGATACCGTTTCTGAATAACACAACTTCGTCGGTGAAAATAATTGATCAAACAAACTCGCCGACAACGCATCAAATGTATCTTTGGCAATATCCGATGCAACCATTGGGCCGTGAAAAGTAACCAGTCCAGCTTCGTTGTGAATCGCTGTATGTAAATAAGTAATATCACTATACCCCCAGAAAATTTTCGGGTTATTTTTTATCAGTTCATAATCTAGGTTTGCAGCTAACCTTCCTGTCCCATACCCACCGCGCGCACAAATAATTGCTTTTACGGTCGGATCAGCAAACATGGCATGAATATCCGCTAACCGCTCCTCATCCGTGCCGGCTAAATAGCCATATGTACGGTTAACCGACTTTCCCAGTTTCACTTGCAAGCCCATCTGTTCAAAAAATGGGATGCCACAAGTTAATTCATGCCAATGCACCGGGCTGGCAGGTGCAATGATTCCGATCGTATCCCCTTTACGCAATCGCTCTGGCTGAATCATGATTTTAAACCTTCTTTCCTTTATATATGTATACAAAACGAGAGGGTGGCCCACTTAGATTGTAAGTGGGCCATTCCTTCACTGATCCGCGAATTTTGAAGGGTCCCCCCCATATCAGGAGTGCTCTCGCACGTTTCTGGAACGTTCCCGCACGTTCTCAGGTCATTTTCGCACGTTTTTGGAGTATTCCTGCACGGTTTCTGGTCGCTCTCGCACGTTTCTGGAGTGTTCCTGCACGTTCTTAGGTCACTTTCGCATGTTTCTGGAATGTTCCTGCACGTTTTCAAGAGTGCTATCGCCTGACTCCTCGCAGAACGCTACTTTTTATCCGCCCATTTCAACTCCAAATATCCGACCGGATGGCGGACAATTCCAGAAATGTTATCCTTGTAAATATACACTTGATTATAATAATGAATTGGGAAAAACGGCATTTCATCGGCTAATAGCTTCTCTGCATCTTCCATTTTTTCCCAACGCTTCTGCTCATCCTTTTCTGACTTCGCCTGTTTGATCAGTTCATCGTATTTTTCATTAGACCATCCTGTCCGGTTCATCGTGGAATCCGTGATGAAACCTTCCAGGAAGTTGATTGGATCACCATAATCAAATAAGAATGAACTTCGGGACAGCTGGTGTTTCAGTGCCTTTTGATCCTCTAAGAATACGTTCCATTCCGTATTTTTCAAGGTAACATCGACACCAAGATTATCACTGAACATATTTTGCAACGTTTCCGCAATCGCCTTATGATCTTCATCGGTATTGTATGTGAGTGTCACATCTGGTAATTCATCATATCCTTCTTCTTCCATTCCCTCTTTTAACAGTTCCTTGGCCTTATCCGGGTCGAATTCCACCAAATCGCCATTCGCCTCACGGAAGTCAGTACCAGATGGATCCTTAAACCCTGGTGAAACAAATGCATGGGCAGCTTCTTCCTTATTTTTCGTAACATAATCAACGATATCATTCTGGTTGACGGCCATGGCGAATGCTTTACGGATTTTCTTGTTTTGGAACGGCTCTTTTTCTACATTAAATCGATAAAAATAAAGTCCAGCTTGGTCATCAATTACGACATCATCTCCATCAATGAGCTGATCGGCCAAAGCGGATGGGATTTCGGTCATATCCAACTCATCACTTTGAAACATTTGGTATTCTGTCTTTGTTTCTGGTACCATTGCCCAGTCGACTTTATCCAATTTCACCGTATCTTTATCCCAGTATTGATCATTTCTTACCATCACGATTTTTTTGTCGTGTTCCCATGTCTCCATCTTAAAGGGGCCATTTGCAACAAAGGAATCGGCATCGCTGTACCATTTTTCATTATCTTGTGCTATCTTTTCATTAACCGGAAAAAAAGCCGGATTGGTAATGATATTCAGAAAATATCCTGTTGGCTCTTTCAAGGTAACCTCTAGCGTCTTATCATCCTTTGCGGTTATCTGAACATCGTCGGCATCTGCATCACCACTATTAAATTCCTCGCCACCTTCAAAAACATAGCCTAAAAACGCTGCTGGAGACCCGGTTTCTGGATCGAGCAACTGTTTCCAGGCGAATTCAAAATCTCCCGCAGTTACGGGGTCACCGTTGGACCAGTTGGCGTCATCACGAATATGAAAGGTGTATGTTTTTTGGTCATCCGATACATCCCAATCTTCTGCCATTGCTGCTTCTGGTTCATCATCCTGTCCCAGACGTGTCATCCCTTCCATCAGGTTATTTAATACATTGTAGGACATGTTATCAAAACCTTCTGGCGGGTTTAACGATGTTGGCTCCTCTCCATTATTCATGAGCAATACTTTTTCTTCAGCCTGTGCTGCGTCCTCCCCGTTACCACTGTCCTCATCTTTCGCTTTACCGGCATCTTCATTGGCAGTGCACGCGACCAAAACGGCAAACATCAACGCAAGTAAACCTAATAAAAAGCCTTTCTTCATGAACCTTTCCCCCTTTGAATCGATTATTTTACGGCTGTTTGAGCCAAAAGCTGTTTCGCCCTTTCATCCTGCAGCCAGCAGTCCACATGATGGGTAGCTGACAGCGTTGACTGAAAAGGATAAACTTTATCACACACCTCCATAGCCATAGGACATCGTGCTGTAAACGGACATCCTTTTGGAGGGGAGAATAAATCTGGTGGGGTGCCATCAATTGGGGTCAACGTTTCCCCTTGTACATCAAGTCTTGGCACCGACTTGAGCAATCCCTTTGTATAAGGATGCTGGGGCTGATAAAAAATTTCCCGCTTGGTGCCAACTTCAATGATTTTACCGGCATACATAACAGCGATCCGATCGGCAATCTTGGCAACAACCCCTAAGTCATGGGTGATTAATATAATCGAAACACCCGTCTGGTCCTGAATTTTTTCGAATAGCTCTAGTATTTGTGCCTGAATCGTTACGTCCAGTGCGGTTGTTGGTTCATCCGCAATCAGCAGCTCCGGTTCACAGATCAAGGCCATCGCAATAACAATCCGTTGCCGCATACCACCACTGAACTGATGCGGATATTGCTTAAGACGGATATCCGGATTCGGGATACCAACCAGATCCATCATTTCCAGTGCCTTTTTCTTGGCGTTGGCGTGTGTTATGTGTTGATGCTGCTTTAGTCCCTCGATCAGTTGACTGCCAATCGTTAATGTCGGGTTTAACGCAGTCATCGGATCCTGAAAAATCATGGACATGTCAGCACCGCGAATCTGTCGCATTTCTTTATCCGAAAGCTTGGTTAATTCCCGGCCTTGAAATTGGATCGAGCCGTCAGCTATTTTACCGGGCGGATCAGGAATCAGCCTTATTATCGCGTTCGAGGTCACACTTTTTCCACAGCCTGACTCCCCAACAATTGCCAGCGTTTCTCCTTTATGTAAATCAAAATGAACACCGCGAACCGCCTTAACTGTTCCCCCATATGTGGCAAAGGTTACATGCAGATTGTTCACTTCTAATATTTTCTCCAACTACATCCCCTACTTTCTCAGCTTCGGATCAAGTGCATCCTGCAATCCATCCCCCAAAACGTTAAATGCAAACATGGTAAACGATATGAAAAACGCCGGGAAGAACAAAGTCCACCAATTACCAGATAAAATGGCTCCCAGCGCATCATTGGCCATCATCCCCCAGCTCGCATACGGCGATTGAATTCCTAATCCCAGAAAGCTTAAAAAAGCCTCGGCAAAAATGGCACTTGGAACAGTTAAAGTCATCTGGACAATAATCGGCCCCATCGTGTTCGGCAGCAAATTTTTACGAATAATCCGCTTGGTTTTCGTTCCAAATGATTTCGAAGCAAGCACAAATTCATAGTTCTTAATTTGCAATACCTGTCCGCGGACAATCCGGGCCATCCCAACCCAACCGGTTACCGTCAACGCCACAATTATAGTCGTCAAGCTTGGCCCCATAACAACGAGCAACAAAATCACAACGAGCAAATATGGCAGCCCATACAATACCTCAATGATCCGCATCATAACATTATCTGTCCGACCACCCTTATAACCGGAGACACCGCCATAAATAACGCCAATAAACAAATCAATCAGTGCAGCCATCAAGCCGACAAACAATGATATCCGCGCCCCATACCAAGTTCGGGTAAAAACATCACGCCCAAGAGAATCCGTGCCAAACCAATGGTCAGCAGAGGGAGCCATAAACTGTTCCGGCAAATTCCCTTCTCTTACGGTATAGGGAGAAAGCATCGGGCCTACAATCGCCATCATACTTAATAGAATTAAAAAAACGAGTCCAGACATTGCCAGTTTATTCGTGACAAGCCGTTTCCATGCATCCTGCCAGTAGGACAGAGAAGGTCTGGAAACAGCTTCAGCAGCTGTTAAGTCCTTTTTCTTCCAGGTAAACCATTCATCCGCTACATCAGAAACGGCAGGAGAATGCTCCATCGTTTGGTCATTTACTTGTTCCATCTCATTCTCCTCCCTTCTTATGCAGTTTAATTCTCGGATCTAACACTCCATATGCAATGTCGACGAGAAATAGCATAAAAATAAGAAAAGCACTATAGAACACTGTTGTCCCCATAATAACTGGGTAATCCCGCTGGTTAATACTTTCTACAAAATATTTCCCCATCCCAGGTATGGCAAATATTTTCTCGATAACAAAGGTACCGGTCAAAATACTTGCCAGTAATGTCCCTAAAATTGTAACCACCGGCATCAGCGCATTTTTTAATGCGTGTTTCACAATTATTTTCCATGGGCTCAGACCTTTTGCCCGGGCCATTTTAATATAATCCTGGGTTAACACTTCCAGCATGGTAGATCTGGTTAACCTAGCAATGATCGCCATCGGACCAGTTGCCAGTGCAATAATTGGTAACACCATATGCATCGGAGACGACCATGTGGCAGGCGGAAATAATTTGATATTAACGGCCAGTTCCTGGATCAACAACGTTGCCAGCACAAAATTCGGAATCGAGATCCCCAATACGGCAAGGCTCATTGCTGCATAATCGATGATTTTGTTATGCTTTAGCGCAGCAATAATTCCCAAGATAATTCCTGAAATAACGGCGACAATGATGGTAGCAAACCCCAGTTCAAAGGAAATCGGGAATCCGCGGCCAAGCAAATCATTTACCGTCTCCGTTGGCTGCTTAATTGATGGACCAAAGTCGAACGTGACAATGGATTTTAAATATAGCAGATACTGCATGTAATACGGCTTATCCAGATTATAGTGAGCCTCCAAATTAGCCTGAACCGTCTCATTCGTTCCACGTTCCTCATTAAACGGTGACCCAGGGATCGAGACCATTAAAATGAATGTGAGCGAAACAATAATCCAGATCGTCACAATCATCATGAGAAACCGTTTTAGAATGTATCGTGTCATATAGTCACCCCATTACAGCAAGCTCAATGGTTGCCAGCAATTTTGTATTCATAATGATTCTGAAATAGGATTTATATTCGAAAAGCTATCACCATCTGAAAACGTTTTCAACATTATGTAACAAAACATTTATTGGAATGATTGGCCGCTATATTATCGTGATGATAATTTGAAGCACCATTTGGTATGTTATCGAATGTTAAGCGTTTCTCCAATCCGCTATTCATATTGCTCCTCCTTATGTATAATTACTAATTTTCCCATAATTTTACCATACATGAACAGGATTGGAAAGAGTAATTTGGACAAAACGACAGGACTGGTTGCAGATTGATAGACTTATATTTTCTGGCCCAGGAGGAAAGACTGTTTTTAGACGCGTGGTTGATGTGCGCTCTGTTCGGTCGATGATTCGCCTGATTTGGTTAATATGTGTTCAGTTCGGTCGATAGTTCATCAGATTCGGTTGATGCGTACCCTTTTCGGTCGATGATTCATCAGATTCGGTTGATATGCGCTCTGTTCAGTCGATAGTTCATCAGATTCGGTTGATTTGCGCTCTGTTCGGTCGATGGTTCACCAGATTCGGTTGATGCGCACTCTGTCCGGTCGATGTTCCATCAGATTCGGTTGATGCGTACCCTTTTCGGTCGATGGTTCATCAGATTCGGTTGATTTGCGCTTTGTTCGGTCGATGGTTCATCAGATTCGGTTGATGCGCACTTTGTTCGGTCGATGGTTCACCTGATTCGGTTGATGCGCGCTTTGTTCGGTCGATGATTCACCTGATTCGGTTGATGCGCACTCTGTCCGGTCGATGGTTCATCAGATTCGGTTGATATGCGCTTTGCTCGGTCGATGGTTCATCAGATTCGGTTGATATGCGCTCTGTTCGGTCGATGGTTCACCAGATTCGGTTGATGCGCGCTCTGTCCGGTCGATGTTCCATCAGATTCGGTTGATATGCGCTCTGTTCGGTCGATGGTTCACCAGATTCGGTTGATGCGTACTCTGTCCGGTCGATGTTCCATCCTGTTCCCGCTTAAGACAGCCAACTACACGGCTAGCATTAAAACCAAGACGAAAAAGCAGAAACCCCGAACTGGGTTCCTGCTTCATTCATACGTTATCATATTCATTACACGTTAAGAAAACTTTGCTACTAGATTGTTAAAACGATAATCCATATCGACTTGCGGGGCTTCTGTCTCTACCTTTACCTCTTCCGCTTTTTCATTTTCAGTAATGCGTTCAATATCCGCGCCAAGTGCAGCCAATTTACCGGCAAAATCCACATACCCGCGGTCAAGATGTTTTAATTCGGTAACACGCGTATATCCTTCTGCACGCAATCCGGCAAGGATCAACGCTGCAGCAGCACGTAAATCGGTAGCAGCTACTTCCGCACCTTGTAAGTCGGAATTCCCATCGACGATTACACTGCGTCCTTCAATTTTCATTTTCGCATTCATCCGGCGAAATTCTTCTACGTGCATGAAGCGATTTTCAAATACGGTCTCGGTAATGACACTTGTACCCTCTGCATAGAGCATCAAGGCCATCATTTGTGACTGCATATCTGTTGGAAACCCAGGATGTGGCAGTGTTTTAATATCGGTAGACTTTAATTGCTTCGGTCCGATTACACGTAAACCGCCTTGTTCATCTTGAATCGATACGTTCATTTCTTCAAGCTTGGAAATAACGGAACGTAAATGCTCGCTCACCGCATTCTTGATTAAAACATTTCCACCCGTAACAGCAGCTGCGACCATAAATGTACCTGCTTCCACCCGGTCAGGAATAATCGTATGTTCTGCCCCATGCAACTTTTGGGTTCCTTCAATCCGGATCGTTTCTGTACCAGCGCCAACAACCTTTGCGCCCATTTTATTTAAGAAATTCGCTAAATCAACAATCTCCGGCTCTTTGGCACAGTTTTCAATTACTGTCTTTCCTTCAGCCAAAGCTGCAGCCATCATAATATTTTCCGTTGCACCTACACTTGGGACATCCAAATAAATCTTTGCCCCTTGCAGTCTGCCATTCACTTTCGCTTCGACAAAGCCATTGCCCACATGTACTTCGGCACCCATTGCTTCGAATCCCTTTAGATGCAAGTCAATTGGTCTTGACCCGATTGCACAGCCACCAGGCATCGCCACTTTTGCATGCCCATAACGCGCTAAAAGCGGACCAAGTACTAATACAGATGCACGCATTTTTCGGACATATTCAAAAGGGGCTTCCGTTAGTAAGTCCCGTGATGCGTCAACCGTAACCGTATTATTTTCGAAATGTACATCTGCATTCATATTGCGAATGACTTCGTTTATTGTATATACATCAGCCAAAACCGGAACATCATGTAAAACACTTTTTCCTTCACTTGCAATAATGCTAGCAGCGATTACTGGGAGTACTGCATTCTTAGCACCTTCAACCTTTACGGCACCATTAAGTTGTCTTCCGCCGCGAACGATGATCTTTTCCATGTTTCAATCTCCTTCAGTTGCAATTTCACTATATTAATATTCAGTTACCAAGATAGGTGTTCCAATTGTCAATTTCGTGTTCTCATTATTGTCGTTGACCGCTACTTGTACATTCGTCGCAGTACCGTTCACATCTATGTAACGATCCCATAATGGTGTATACCCGTAAATGTTTTTTTTAATCGTTGAATGTTTAACGGTGTCCGTTTGTGTCGAAACTTGGTCAATTTGAAAATCCTGCATAAATTTCTTTAAAAATACATCACTGTCTATTATACCATTACTTTCAGTTGTCAGACAAGTAAATTTCTGTGCATTCTTTGTGAACATATTTTCCGGCAGTGCATTTATTGTCGAAGTATAATTTTGTTTCACTGACTTATCCCAGTGATTTCCTTCAATAACAGCAATGACCTCTGATTTATATGCAGGATTTTTTGGAATAATCACCTTAAATGATTCGATAATACCCACCGTTTTATGGGCATCACTAAATGAATATTTTATAACGTTTTCTGTTTTTTCTGTAGAGACTAAATAACTATTTTTTAGTTGCTTTACCAAATTCCTGATTTCTTTTCGACTCTTCTCTTCCTTTACAGTCACTTGCCATGTTTCCACGGTCAAATCGTGTTTCATAACAACTGCAGCTAAATCTATCATTTCATCGTTCGCTGATGCTGTGTATCCAATCGTCACTTTAGCCAGTAATACCAGTACTAATACAAAAATAAGTGCTATCTTCTTCATAACAATGCCCCCCTGTTCTTCTTATAACTTCAGTATGAACAGAGGGCAGCAAAATCATACCGTACAAATTTCGACATGATTACGAGTCTGCTAGATTGATAGCGACTGTAATTACGGGCGAGTTCGTATTCCAGTGCGTAATTTAATTTCCTATACAACCACCGTTAAAAAAGATAAATAAGATCCTGTGACCACTGCAAAATCTCCAGGAAGAACCTGCTGACACCAGCACCAATCACGATCGTGATCAATAGTAACATTACCCGTGCCTCCGTGCCCCGGCCCTTGCGAATGAGCGGATCAATATTTATTGTCTGAACGACCTTCCATGTAATAAAAATAAAAATTAAATGCGAGATAATACTCACGATTGCGAGCTGTCCAATTGAAAACATTTGCTTCACACCTTATTATGAAAATTAGTTATGCTAACTTATCGACCTCGTTCATGAATTGCCTTCGTTCGACTTTGATTGTCAACAAACCTGCCATTTAAATGGAACTTAGATCTCATTATGCGTTTACTATTAAATACTTTGCCATGGATATTGTCGAATGTCAATGGATTACATGTGCTCTTTGAACCTGACTGTCGAAATGGGTTCGCTTGCCAAAACAAATACTTCATTTCCCGGGAAATATCGACTTAATTTTCGATTTATGATACGAGGTACTTAGAAAATTTAAAAACCAGCTTCAACAAAAAAAGCCCTCACAATCGTGAGAGACTTTCTTTTTTTATCGAGCAATATTCAAGCGGTTGACCGCTCGTTTGAGTGCTAATTCTGCCCGTTGGAAGTCGACTTCATCCTGTTTGGACTGGAGACGTTGCTCTGCACGTGTTTTTGCACGTTCAGCGCGGTCAACATTGATATCTGAAGGTCGTTCGGCAGACTGGGCAAGGATCGTCACTTTCTCCGGACGCACTTCCAAAAAACCGCCATTAACTGCTAAACTATCCGTATCATTTCCATTTTTCAAACGTACTGCGCTGATCGTCAATGGAGCGACTAATGGAATGTGTCCTGCTAAAATACCAAGTTCCCCGTTTTCAGCTTTACAACTAACCATCTCATATTTATCTTCCAAAACTGGACCATCAGGAGTAACAACACTCACCGTTAGTGTTTTCAATGTAACCCCTCCTTCAAAGACCCCGTGAAGCAGCACCATTATAGTACAATTACTACCTGCTGCCCCATAAGTCTTCGTTATTATTCCATTTCTTTCGCTTTTTCCACTACCTCTTCAATTCGTCCAACCAAACGGAAGGCATCCTCTGGTAGATCATCATATTTTCCATCAAGAAGATCTCTAAAGCCTTTAACCGTCTCATTAACTGGAACGTATGAACCAGGCTGGCCGGTAAATTGTTCAGCAACATGGAAGTTTTGTGACAAGAAGAATTGAACGCGACGTGCCCGCGCCACAGTTAACTTATCTTCATCAGAAAGCTCATCCATACCGAGAATAGCGATGATATCCTGTAATTCCTTATAACGTTGAAGTGTTTGTTGCACTTCACGAGCAACTTCATAATGTTCGCTTCCAACAATTTCCGGATCTAGTGCACGCGATGTCGATGCTAATGGATCCACGGCTGGATAGATACCTTGCTCGGACAAACCACGATCAAGGTTCGTTGTTGCATCCAAGTGAGCAAATGTTGTTGCTGGCGCCGGGTCGGTATAGTCATCGGCAGGTACATAAATTGCCTGGATGGACGTTACCGATCCTTTATTGGTCGACGTAATCCGTTCTTGTAACTGCCCCATTTCTGTGGCAAGTGTTGGCTGATAACCAACAGCAGAAGGCATCCGGCCAAGTAAGGCAGAAACCTCAGAACCTGCTTGGGTGAAACGGAAAATATTATCGATAAATAAGAGCACATCCTGTCCTTGTTCATCACGGAAATATTCCGCCATCGTCAAACCAGTTAATGCCACACGCATCCGTGCACCAGGCGGCTCGTTCATTTGTCCGAATACCATCGCTGTTTTCGCGATAACTCCGGAGTCTTTCATTTCATAATACAGGTCATTACCTTCACGTGTCCGTTCACCAACCCCGGCAAAAACGGAAATACCACCATGTTCTTGGGCAATGTTGTTGATTAATTCCTGGATTAAAACAGTTTTTCCTACACCTGCACCACCAAACAAGCCGATTTTACCACCCTTGATATATGGTGCAAGCAGATCAACAACTTTAATCCCTGTTTCCAGAATTTCTGTTTCTGTTGCAAGGTCTTCAAACTTCGGTGATTCACGGTGGATTGGATCCCTGCGAACCCCTTTATCTAATGGCTCATCCAAATCAATATTATCACCTAGTACATTAAATACCCGGCCTAATGTATTGTCTCCAACTGGTACAGAGATCGGACCGCCTAAATCTTCTACTTCGATGCCGCGCATAACACCATCGGTCGATTCCATTGCAATCGTACGCACTGTATTGTCGCCGAGATGAAGTGCCACTTCTAACGTAAGGTCAATACTTACATGCGTTTCATCATCCGCATGGTAACCAATATGCAATGCGTTATAAATATCAGGGAGCTGACCGTCTTCAAATCTTACATCGACAACCGGCCCCATGACCTGTGTAACGTAACCTTTCGACATTAATTTCCCTCCTAACTAACTTTCAGCTTTCCATTGGCAGGTTATTCTAACGCAGCTACTCCACCAACAATTTCCGTGATTTCTTGCGTGATTGCTGCTTGGCGCGCACGGTTATACGTTAATGACAAATCATCAATAATATCTGTTGCGTTATCCGTTGCACTCCGCATCGCATTCATCCGGGCTGCGTGCTCACTTGCTTTTCCATCGAGTAATGCCCCGTAAATTAAACTCTCGGCATACTGCGGTAGAAGAACATCTAAAATCACTTCTTCTTCTGGCTCATATTCATACGAGCTTCCCGTTACTGATCCAGTTTGAATATCCGTTAATGGCAAAAGCTTCTTCGTCGTTACCTGCTGTGAGATGCGGCTGACGAAATGGCTGTAGAAGATGTTTAATTCATCAATTTCTTGATCAACAAACATTTGCACCGTTTCTCGTGCCAAATCTTTAATATCAGCAAAATTCGGCTGATCCGCAAGCCCAAGGATACTTTTCGCTACTGGTATATTACGATTGTTGAAAAACTCATAACCAACGCGTCCCGCAACAATAATCACATATTCATCTGTTGATTGATGACGTTCTGTGATCGTTTTATGCAATTGCCTTAGAACACTACTGTTGTACGCACCTGCCAGACCGCGATCAGATGTAATAACGAGATAGCCCGTTCGTTTCACATCGCGTGCTTGTAACATTGGATGATCCACACTCGTATTGTTTGCGGCAATACTTGCAACAACCTCTTGTATCTTTTCACTATACGGCACAAAAGAACGTGCATTTTGTTCCGCGCGGGTCAATTTGGATGCAGATACCATCTCCATTGCCCCAGTGATTTTCTTCATATTCTTGGTTGAGTCAATTCGATGCTTAATATCTCTAAGTGATGCCAAGCTTGTTCACCGCCTTTCGTAACAGAGGTCGGAGGTTAGAGGTCAGCAAGGCTTCATTCAAAACAAGCGTTCCATTTGATGACCCTGAATCCCTCTATCATCCGTTCACTTTCCATTCAATTATCAGATCTAGTTTCAGCTTTCACTTGATAAAAATGTTTTCTTAAATGCTTCGACTGCTTCTTTC
This sequence comes from Lentibacillus songyuanensis, assembly GCF_039548255.1. NCBI lineage: Bacteria > Bacillati > Bacillota > Bacilli > Caryophanales > Bacillaceae > Lentibacillus > Lentibacillus songyuanensis. Next base: position 147,399 of record NZ_JBCLVH010000004.1, on the reverse strand, counting down.
ATTTCACCGTTATCATCTTGAAGTTTTCCAGTGCTTCGGATGGCTTCAAGCAATTCTTTACGGTTTTCATCCAGCCACAAATGGAATTCTTCTTCAAAACGAGTGATATCTACCACTGGAACATCGTCAAGGTGTCCTTTGGTCAAGGCATAAATAATCATGACCTGCTTTTCAACAGCAAGTGGTTTATGCAGTCCTTGTTTTAGTACTTCAACCGTCCGTTCCCCACGATCCAGCTTTGCCTTCGTTGCTTTATCCAGATCGGAACCAAATTGCGCAAATGATTCCAGTTCACGGAAGGAAGCTAAGTCCAGTCGTAATGTACCAGCAACTTTTTTCATCGCTTTAATTTGTGCGGAACCACCAACACGAGATACCGAAAGTCCTGGGTTGATCGCCGGTCTTACCCCTGAGAAGAACAAATCCGATTGCAGGAAGATTTGACCGTCCGTGATGGAGATAACGTTTGTTGGGATATACGCAGCAATGTCCCCTGCTTGCGTTTCAACAAATGGCAAAGCAGTTAGTGAACCGCCGCCTAAATCATCACTTAATTTCGCTGCACGTTCCAGCAGGCGTGAGTGCAAATAGAATACGTCCCCTGGGAACGCTTCACGGCCTGGCGGGCGACGTAATAGCAAGGAAAGTTCACGATAAGCAGCAGCCTGTTTCGAAAGGTCATCGTATACTACTAATACGTGTTTTCCGTTATACATATATTCTTCACCCATCGATACCCCTGCATATGGAGCAAGGTATAACAATGGTGCCGGGTCAGATGCACCTGCAGAGACAACAATCGTCTTGTCGAGTACACCATAGCGGCGGAATGTTTCCACGGTTCCACGAACAGTTGATTCTTTTTGTCCGATGGCAACGTAGATACAAAGCATATCCTGATCTTTTTGGTTAATAATCGCATCAACCGCAACCGTTGTTTTACCGGTTTGGCGGTCTCCAATGATCAATTCACGCTGTCCCCGTCCAATTGGTACAAGGGCGTCAATTGCTTTAATCCCTGTTTGTAATGGCTCATCAACCGATTTACGCGCCATAACACCAGGTGCTGGAGATTCAATTGGGCGTGTTTTGGTTGTTTCTACTGGTCCTTTGCCATCAACTGGCTGTCCCAGCGGATTTACCACGCGTCCCAATAATTCCTCTCCCACTGGTACTTGCATAATTCTACCTGTACGACGAACTTCATCGCCTTCTTTAATTTCTGTATATGGGCCCAAGATGACAATTCCGACGTTTCCTTCTTCCAGGTTTTGCGCCATTCCCATAACTCCATTGGAGAATTCAATCAGCTCACCGGCCATACAATTGTCCAGACCATGAGCCCGAGCGATCCCGTCACCGATTTCAATAACTGTTCCAACATCACTTACTTCAATTTGAGAGTCAAAATCCTCAATTTGCTGCTTGATCAGTGTACTGATCTCTTCAGCCTTGATGCTCATACCATTTCACCCCTATCGTCAGTTATTTGCAGTTAAAATACTCCGTTCAATTCGCTTCAATTTTCCGCTGATGGACCCATCATAGATCGTATTTCCCATGTGGATTTTAATCCCGCCAATGATCGATGGATCGATTTTATTTGTCAGCTTGATGGCTGTTTTATTTAATCGCTTTGCAAATGTTTGCGCAAGCTGTTCCAATTCAGCCTCAGATAATGCACGAACCGAATAGGCATCCGCTTCTGCAGTTCCTTTCGCATCATTTGCCAACAAGCTTAAATGATCAATAATGGATGGAATGATTTCAATACGATGGCGCTCAACAAGCATCTTCAATGTGTTTACTACATCGTTTGACATACCTTGAAACACTTCTTCTATGAATTGTTTCTTCTTCGCATTATGAACACGAGGATGCTTCAGGAATGTAACTAATTTCTGATTTTCTTGAAAAACTTCTTTCACAACAAGAAAATCTTCTACTAATGTATCTGTTATTTGCTTTTCGTTTCCAAGTTGAAAAAGAGCATCTGCATATCGTCTGGCAACTATTGCTTCACTCATCGCTCTTCTCCTACCTCTTTAATATAGTCTTCAATCAGTTTTTCCTGATCACTTGCACTAATTTCTTTTTCAATTACCTTGCTTGCGATAAGAACCGATAAAGATGCCACCTTATCTTGAAGTGCCTGAATGGCCTTTTCCTTCTCATTTTGAATTTCTTCTTGTGCAGCCTGTTTAATCCGTTCTGCCTCTTGCTTGGCCGTATCAATAATATCTTGTTCTTGTCTGATACCAAGCTTTTTCGCATCTTCTATGATCGCTTGTGCTTCTTGCTTGGTTTGTTTTAGCTGTGCCTGTGCTTCTTCTTGAGCACGTTCTGCCTCGGTACGACTCTTCTCTGCGGCTTCAATCTCGGATACCACATATTCTTCACGCTGTTGCATGATATTCATTAATGGTTTCCAAGCAAACTTGCGCAGTAATAGGAGCAATATAATAAAAGCTACTAATTGGACAATCATATCGCCAACATGTAATCCGCCGATTGCTGCATTAATCGTAGAAACTCCAGTGAATGCTTGCACAGTATTCACTCCTTTCCCATAGCTTGAAATAGCTCTACTACTTTAGATCTTAGTCTAGCTCCAGCGCCCAACGGCCGCTTACGCTTTTCTTTTAAAAATAACGGCGAAGATTCTACTCCGCCATTGTTCAATTCTATTGACCCATAACGATAAATGCGATAACAACCGCGATGATCGGAACAACCTCAACCAGACCAACACCAATAAATGCAGTTGTTTGTAATTGACCTCTTAATTCTGGTTGGCGTGCAATTCCTTCTACTGTACGACTAAAGATAAGACCGTTACCAATACCACCGCCAATTGCGGCTAATCCTACTGCAATTGCAGCTGCTAAAATACCCAAACTCATTATAAATTCCTCCTAAGAAATTGTTTTTTTATATGCACCGTTTAAACAAATTGTTTAACCAGCTCATTACCACTGTTAAAACCTAATGCTCGCTGCTCACTTTGTGGGACATGTAAACAAGCGTCAATAGCGTAAAGATAAATGCCTGGATTCCACCGACAAATATACTAAACCCTTGCCAAGCAAGCATTGGTATAATTCCGCCAAGAAATCCCCCAATACCGGAAGCCATTACACCGGCCAACAGTCCCAATAGAACCTCACCAGCATAGATGTTTCCAAATAAACGAAGTCCTAATGTAAGGGAGTTTGACAGTTCCTCAATTATTTTAATTGGGAAGAATATCCAAAATGGTTTAAAAAAGTCCTTCGCGTATTCTTTTCCACCCCTTGCCTTTATCCCATAGAAGTTTGTCAGCAGGATGATCATTACGGATAATGTGAGTGTTACCCCCGCATCTGACGTTGGCGATTTCCACCATAGGTCATGTCCAAATGTCATCATGGTGACAACCCCCATCAGGTTACTGACAAAAATATATGTAATTAATGTCAATGCAAGTGGAAAGAATGTTCTTCCTGTTTTCCAATCCATTGTGTCTGTGACCATGCCTTTAACGAAATCAATAATCCATTCCATTACATTTTGCACTTTTGTTGGTTTCATTTTTAAGTTTCTGGTAGCGGCCACGCATAAAACAAACACAATTACTGATGCTATAATGATCGTCAGGACGTTGGATAAATTAAAATCAAGCCAGGATATTCCGAATACATCCTCTACAATCGGTGCCTCATGATCCAACCTTTTCACCCCTCTCTCTACAAATTACTTCTTAAATTCAGAAACAAAAAAATCTATCATAATGACAACATAAGAAGTCATTAATCCAATTACAACAGCAATAATGTTAAAATACGCTTCATAGTGAAGTGCAATCATTACTGCAATCCCAACAGCAGCAAGCCTTGACAAAATGCTGACGTCTTTAACTTTCTGCTCGTCGTTTACAACCGCTTCCCCGATCGAATTCATTCTCCTTTGCAAGAGCCATAGATTATAAAGACTAACCGCGCTCCCTAAGAGAAGTCCAAGGAATATTTGTTGAAATGGTGTGAATCCAGCGCCGAGCACCCAAATTGCGAGAAGATAAAACATCCATTTGCGTTGTCTAGCTATCATATTTTCATATTGCGACATGATTGATTCTTCTCCCATTTTCATACTCGTTCAAGGCATGTTTCATAGCCGACTCTCTTCATGCAAGCCAGCCAATCCATTACATAACAACCTGCGTACAGAACACATTATTTTTGTCGTCATCATGTACCTTCGTTAAAAGTGAACAAAATCACTGACTTTGCTGAAAAGTTCCCTTATACTGTTGTTATTTGCATGTCCAGCTCAAAGAGTGAGCGGTCATTTAGCACGGCGCAAAAATTGTCGCTATACAGGCATACTTCACCCTTGCATTCTGAAAATTCTCTATATATGCCCATTATATTAAAAATAAGCGCAATCTGGTGTAAACCCTACCATTCCACACTATGCAGTGTACAATAGCCACCCCCTATTGTCAATTAGTTCACTGGATAAAAAATAAATTGGAAATTAACCCAATTATCCGACCGTTGATTGTCGATATTTCGCCCATACGAACATAAAAGCACAAGGCTTTGGCCAATCTGAACAATGGCTTACAACAGGCCTTATTTCCATTATAAAGGATATTTCCGTACCTATTTATGACATTTATGTGAACGAATCTATTGCACCCAATTAAATGAAATAATGAACTTCACTTATCTATAACAGCCCCCCCTCCTTAGCGTGTAAGCTACAGGAAGGGGGCACACCAATCAATCATTATTACTGATTTCTAATTCCGTTTCATAGCTTTCATAATCCCCATTTTCCAGTTCAACCGTAATGAGGGCTTTATACGTGCCCGGATCACCAAGATCGTGCTTCGTCATTTCTCCTTCATTCAATCCTATATTCGGATTATCAATCGTAATAAATGGACGATCATATAACAAAGTGCCTGCTTGATATAACTGAACTTCCACACGTTTTGCCTGTTCTGTAACATATAATTCATACTTGTAGCTATCATCTGAAAGCGGCTTTAATGCCAAATCAAATCCCATTGCCTTTGGAAAATCTGCTGTCTGATTTACAAATAGATATGGCAAATGAAAGATTTGTTTTCCTTGATGTAGCGTTACCCAGCCTTGGTGGATGCCCTTATCCAAAACTTGACTGGTTACTCCAAGTTTTATCTGCACTTTTTTACGCTCGTTGGCTTCAACCGTGAATGTTTGTGGTAATTGGAAATGCAACCCCTGCTCATGCTTTGGAATGTCAAAGGAATAGCTTTGGTCCTTATTTGTTGTATTTTCAATGACAAGCGTTGCCGTTTTATCTTGCCGATAGCCATTGACTTTCCCAAAGGATAGCAAAGGGTCATCGATAATGGTACGTGTTTTACTGGCTTGGTCTGGCCTGATTTGCCCCATCCCCTGGTCGATTGGAGCAGACAGTTTGTTGCCTTCCCCTTTCAATGGCAGGGCGGTCGTCTTTAACGCACCCTCTAATTGCTTAACGGACCAATCAGGATGAGCCTCTTTCAATAACGCCAATGCTCCAGTAACATGTGGTGCTGCCATACTGGTTCCCTGTAATTCACGATATCCTTCAGGAACGGTACTAAGTATATTGGCTCCTGGTGCAATAACTTCAGGTTTGATGTCCCAATCAATTGTTACCGGTCCGCGCGAGCTAAACTCTGTCACCATTTCGTCTGTTTGTTGATATTTTGTTTCCAAATAAACCGTGTCCTCTTGCATTTTTTGCTGCAACCACCGCCCTGTCTGTTGTGTAACAGCTGCAACCGGGATCGTTATTGGCTCCTGGTCATTTTCTACCGATCCTTGGAATCCGCCTTTTTCATTGTTGTAGATGATTACCGCTTTGGCCCCCGCCTCCTCCGCCTGTTTCGCCTTTTCATAAAATGGAACCTTCCCTCGCTCGATTAGGGCAATTTTTCCATTCATGGACTTGTCCTTACCTGTTAGCTTTTCGATCGAATAATCATTATCCAAATGCCATGCGGGTGATCCCATCATTGGGAGTATCGGGAGCGATTTATCCGCAGTTGGTTCATACAAAAAAGGTAATGCTTGTGGCATGGCTAATGCACCGACAGATAATGCCTTGGATGCCGTTGCCGGTGATCCAACCGTCCAATCATCGGGCCCACTGTTGCCATTTGCAATCACGACAGCAACACCATGTTCAACCGCCCGATTAACGGCAATGCTTGTCGGATAATCGGGACCATTAACAGTGTTTCCCAATGATAAATTAATCACGTCTACCCCGTCATCCACCGCCTGTTCCAAAGCTGCAATCACTTGTACAGAGGTCCCTTGTCCACCTGGCCCCAATGCACGATAAGCGAAAATTTTTGCATCCGGTGCCACCCCTTTTAATTTCCCATCTGCCGCAATAATTCCGGCAACATGCGTCCCATGAAATGTCGGCTCCCCTTGGGAAGCGGTTGTTTCCATCGGGTCATCATCCAAATCAACCAAGTCATACCCCTGTTGATAATTACTTTTGAGGTCAGGATGATTATAATCGATCCCTGTATCGATAATCCCTACCTTGACCCCTTTTCCTGTATAAGACGTATCATTGAGATCGCCGGGAAGAACGGCATTTGTGTTATCTTCGTCTAATTGATCTTTATTCCTAGAAAACGTACGGTCATTGGCTTCATACGTTGCAACAGGGTGAACTGCTTTAATGAATTCAAGTGAACCCATTTTTGATAATTTCTTTGGATCGCCCCGGAGCGCCAACCCATGAAATAACTTGTTATAGGTCGCCACCACTTCCACATTCGGGTAATATGTCTCGATATAGTCTTTATGCTCCGCCGGATCTCCATCGACTTCAATGATGATGGAGGTGGTGTCATCCTTATCCTCATCGACATCCTGATGGGCCGATACCACGTGTTGCCCAAGTAACAGGGTAAATGAGATAAACAGGCATGTAAGTCTTCGCATGTAAAAGTCCCCCTTTTATCCATAGTTTTTGGAAAAAGTTGAGAATCATGCATGAAAATGGGGAATGAATTTAAAAATCGGAAGGTGTAGTTGTTGGTTGGTGAGAAATCGAAAAACTTACTGCAGTCCTATCCAATTTACTATCCGAACTGATGAAAATACTGTCCTAACTCACGAAAATACTATCCAAGCCTTGGATTTTGCTTTTACAAATATTAAAGAAGGATCCAGCCCACCAGTCTGAATCCTTCCTTGACGTTACTCCTATACTATTTTTGAAAATAATCCCACGTTGCATCGGTAATCCGCTTCGATGCATGTCCATCCCCATATGGGTTAGCGGTTTGGGCCATTTGTTCATGCGCCTCATGATCAGACAGAAGTTCATCTGCAAGACAAAAAATCGTATCCTCGTCCGTTCCCGCTAGCTTTAAAGTTCCTGCATCAATACCTTCCGGGCGTTCTGTCGTATCACGCAGTACTAGTACAGGAACACCAAGTGATGGCGCTTCCTCTTGAACACCGCCCGAATCAGTTAAAATTAAATGAGCGCGGGCGGCGAAATTGTGGAAATCAATGACACTCAGTGGATCAATCAACGTGATCCGGCTATCGTTTCCTAAAATGTCAGCAGCTGTCTGTCGAACAACCGGATTTAAATGAACAGGATAGATAACCTGGATATCATCATGCGCTTCAACTAACCGCTTAATCGCACGAAACATTTGCTCCATGTTTTTTCCTAAGTTCTCTCGGCGGTGCGCTGTCATTAGCACCAATCGCTTTTCACCTAATTGATCAAGTATCGGGCTGTTATAATCCGGGTTCACAGTTGTCTTCAACGCATCGATTGCAGTATTTCCAGTAACGAAAATTCGATCAGCAGGTTTGTTTTCCCGCAACAGATTTTGCTTGGATTGTTCCGTCGGGGCAAAATACAAATCTGCCATGATATCTGTCAGCTGGCGGTTCATTTCTTCCGGATATGGGGAGTACTTATCCCATGTCCTAAGTCCTGCCTCCACGTGTCCAACAGCGATTTGATTATAATAGGCTGCAAGTGATGCAACAAAGGTTGTTGTCGTATCCCCGTGTACGAAGACGATGTCTGGTTTGATCTTTTTCATCACTTCATCCAGACCCTCCAACGCACTCGTGGTGATTTGGGCTAATGTTTGCCGTTGTTTCATGATGTTTAAATCATAATCTGGCGTTATGTTAAAAATATCCAATACTTGATCAAGCATTTCCCGATGCTGGGCTGTAACGGTGACAATGGATTCAAACTGGTCAGACCGCTTTTGCAATTCGAGTACGAGCGGAGCCATCTTGATTGCTTCCGGTCTTGTACCAAAAATAGTCATGACTTTCATACGCGTTGTCAACTTTGCTCACTCCACTCTATTTCGTGCCAAACAAACGGTCACCAGCATCACCCAAGCCTGGAACGATATAGCCATGATCATCCAGTCCTTCATCTAGTGCCCCAAGATAAATATCTACATCTGGATGCGCTTCTTGAATCTTCTTCACGCCTTCAGGTGCAGCAACCAGGCACATGAGCCGAATCTGTTTTGCCCCACGCTTTTTCAATGAAGCGATCGCATCGTTAGCAGAACCACCGGTAGCAAGCATCGGATCAATCACGATCAATTCACGTTCAGAAATATCGGATGGCAGTTTAATATAATATTCATGCGGCTGCAGTGTTTCCGGATCACGATAAAGCCCAACATGCCCAACTTTGGCAGCCGGAATCAGATTAAGCATCCCATCGACCATCCCTAAACCTGCACGCAGAATTGGGATCAAGCCAATTTTCTTCCCTGCCAGCACCTTTGTTTTTGCCGATGTCACTGGAGTGTTCGTCTCAATTTCCTGTGTCGGAAGGTTGCGGGTAATTTCGAACGCCATCAACATGGAAACTTCGTCAACAAGCTCGCGAAATTCCTTTGTTCCCGTTTCTTTATCTCGTATGTACGTCAATTTATGCTGAATTAACGGATGATCGAGTACGTGTACATTTCCCATAAAGCTGATCACTCCCATATATTAGTTATCCTTAAAATTGTACTGAAAAATTGTCCATGTTTCAAGCATAAGTAAAAGCGTTGACATCGTTTTATAATTTTTTGGGACATATTTGGATTTTATCAGACTCCGGATGAGGGACATGTTTTATCTGCTAATAACGTGTGTGCTGACAGAACAGAACTTTGCTAATCATGAATCCACTTGGGAGGATCCATTAATGGTTGTCTACCATGGAAAAACAATTCGTGCACCGCCACCAAATTCAGAAGGGATGGCAAAAAAGTGAAAGATTCGTTTTGAAACCTTTTCATTTCGTACATTTCGGACTTGCCCTCGCACGTTTCTGGACTGCTCTCGCACGTTTCAGACTTGCTCTCGCACGTTCTCGGACTGCTCTCGCACGTTTCAGACTTGCTCTCGCACGTTTCTGGACTACCCTCGCACGTTTCAGACTTGCTCTCGCACGTTCTTGGACTGCTCTCGCACGTTTCAGACTTGCTCTCGCACGTTTCTGGACTACCCTCGCACGTTTCGGGCCTGCTGCCGCACGTCTCTGCCCATTTCTTCCAAACGATCATATTTCGTTTTATAGTTTAAATAACATAGCGCTTACACTAGTTTGCCGCTTGTCTATCATAAAGATACATAATATAATCCGTCGATATACTGGCATGACCCTGTTGGCGTATCATCGCAGTAATATTGCCACGATGGTAGGTACCATGATTGACGACATGCTGCACGAGTTCTGAAAGATAGGTTTCCAATCGCCCAAAAGCTGGATGTTCTGGAGCCATAGGTTTGTCCATATCCTCCAAACTACTGAAAAAAGCTTCATACTGTTCGGTCAGTTCTTCAAACAATGCCTCCATTTCGTCTATGGTTTTTCCTTTTGAATTTTGCGTTGCTTGAACGCTGACTTCTTGAACCTTATCAAACGGATCTTCCCTCATAACACCGAGCCAAACAGAATCAACGATGTAGATATGAGCAAGCGTTTCTGCAATCGAGGGGAAAACACTTTCAATTTCCTGCGTATAAACGCTATTCGGCAGCTCTTTTAACCTTGCAATAAATTTGTTGTTTGCCCAGATGTGATAATCGTATAATTGTAAAACACGATGTTTCATGTAAGGTTCCTCCCTTTTTCGCATTATTATGACGATACTCTACTATACTATCACAACACCAGTCAGAGAAGTTCATTTATTTCTAAGTAAGCGGAGTCTTACTACCCGTTAAGAGTGGGATAAAAACGGTAAAGCGCATGTAATTCCTGTAGAGTGTGTGTGAACTTCCACCTTAATCTTTTTCCTATTCAGAAAGGCTTATATACCATCCTCATTCATTTCATAAAAATAGCCAACCAGAAAATACATTCTGATTGACCTCATAATACGATCGTGCCAGTTAATGGGACCGCTATTTAGTATTTTACCCCAAAAATATTTTGTCTCGCTCAAATTGATCAATTAAATGATAAAAACTCAGGCCGTTGTTGTTCATGCTTGTCGAGCATAATCTGTTCCGGCTTGATACCTTGCTCACGCAGTACTTCAATATTCTGCGCAAGAAATTCGTCACTGCCAACAACATAGAAAATCCCATCTTTGTCTGCTGCAAGATTGCTCACTTCTTCATAGTATTCTTTACGGTTATCGACGAACTGTGATGTGAACTTCTTGTCAGGTGCGGGTTTAAAAATATTAGTGAACAAAAAATCGTTTGATGAATCGATGTTCAGGGAATGCATGTGATTGACATTATCAGTACGTTCAAAGTAATCAAGGGCAAGTGGTCTGAAAGTTGCCAGGCCGACACCTGATGACAGCAGGTAAACATTCTTGTCTTCTCTTTTTAACGGTACATTTGAATGTGTCTTAAATATTGCAACCTCCTTACCGATCTCAAGATTTCTTAAAATCGTTTTAAACGCAGAGCACTGCTCTCTGATTCGTGTTGTGATACCAATTGAAGTTTCGTGCGGCAAAGTGGAAATTGACATGTGGCGGATCAGGCTGCGGTTTGGTTTATCTCCAGCATTAAAACCTTCCAGTGCGAAGTGGGTGTGGGAACCTTCTTCCCATGTAAAACCTTCCGGACAGTCGAGCAGATACGTTTTAACCTCCGGCGTTTCTTCAATAATCTTATTTATTTTAGTCCAGTATATTTGCATTCGATATTCTCCTTACTCAATTATATGTGTCATTACTTACTAATATACAATAAATGATAACAATTCTCAATTATAAGGACTAATTATTTCAGATAAATGAATATAATCCTTACCTGCACCATTCTTGCAGCACTTTTATCATACAGTTAACGCCCACTTGTCTTTGTTGGTTTCACCTTAAAATCTTACAATGGGAGTCTTACTGTCCGTTAAAAATGGGATAACAAATAGCATACCAAACCATCATGTGATTTGGTATGCTGGATAACCTTTATTTTCTTAGTGGCAAGTAAACCTATTTTAAATCAACGCATTCTCTTATTTATGCATACAACGGAAACTGGTCAGTTAACGCTTTGACACGTTTTGCTGCTTCTTTCAATGTCGCTTCATCTTCGTTATTTTTTAGTGTAAGCGAAATAATCGCTGCAATTTCTTTCATTTCCGCTTCTCCAAATCCGCGCGTTGTCACAGCAGCGGTGCCAATGCGAAGGCCACTGGTAACAAACGGACTTTCGGTATCAAACGGAATAGTATTTTTATTTGCCGTAATTCCAATATCGTCGAGTACCTTTTCAGCAACTTTTCCAGTCAGATTTAATGGTGTCACATCAAGCAATAACAAGTGATTGTCGGTGCCTCCAGATACAATGCGGATTCCTTCGTTTGTCAATGCTTCACCAAGCACCTGCGCATTTTTAATGATCTGATTGGCATATGCTTTGAAATCATCGGACAATGCTTCTTTAAACGAAGCTGCCTTAGCCGCAATAACATGCATCAACGGACCACCTTGGATACCCGGGAATATGGATTTGTCAATCTTTTTAGCAAATTCCTCTTTACATAAAATCATTCCGCCACGTGGACCGCGCAATGTTTTGTGGGTTGTTGTTGTGACAAAGTGCGCATGTGGAACCGGATTCGGATGTAAGCCGGCCGCAACTAATCCGGCAATATGGGCCATGTCAACCAGCAAATACGCACCAACACTATCGGCAATCTCGCGGAACTTGGCAAAATCAAGCGTCCGGGAATAAGCACTGGCACCAGCTACAATCAACTTTGGCTGTACTTCTTCTGCTTTGGCTAAAACCGCATCATAATCAAGCTGTTCTGTTTCTTTGTCAACACCATAATCAACCACATTGTAAAGCTTCCCGCTAAAATTCACCGGGCTGCCATGCGTTAAATGGCCACCATGGTTTAAGTTCATACCCAGAATCGTGTCACCTGGATCCAAAAAGGCGAAATAAACCGCCATGTTGGCCTGAGCACCAGAGTGTGGCTGAACATTTGCATGATCGGCGCCAAATAATTGCTTCGCACGGTCACGGGCTAAATTCTCGGCTACATCTACAAATTCACAGCCGCCATAATACCGCTTACCAGGGTACCCTTCCGCATATTTATTGGTCAAAACAGAACCCATTGCCTCCATTACGGCTTCCGAGACAAAGTTTTCTGATGCGATCAATTCGATTTTTTGTTTTTGCCGTTGCTTTTCATTCTGGATCGCCTCATACAGTTCCTGATCATTCTCTTTTAGGGTTGTAGCTGATGTTGTTGTTTCCATATGGTTGAACCTCCTATGTAATATTAGATTTTATTATATCAGAGTTATACAGAAATTCAGATACCTTATTTAGAATAGATGGCACGTTCTCCACCAATTAATCTTGGACGGGTCCGGGCTGCCGTTAGACGGGCGTTGCCGATCTGGCGCTGGTTAAATCGTAATGGAACAGCTACCCGCTTCAAGTGCATCCCAATCATCGTTTCACCAATATCTATTCCGGCATGGGCCTGAATCGTTTCCACAACAACTGGGTCGTCCATATGTTTATAGGCATACGAAGCCATGGATCCACCTGCACTTGGCTGCGGGATGACAGAAACCTCTTCCAACCGATACTGTTCCATAGTATTTCTTTCTACTACCAGTGCCCGGTTTAAATGCTCACAACATTGAAATGCTAGTTGGAGCTGCTCATCCTGTTTAAGTGTTCGAAGCTTGTCAAAAATAATCGCCGCAATCTCCTCACTGCCCGCTGTTCCAATATGCTCACCCGCAACTTCACTTGTTGAGCAGCCAATGACAAACAGATTTCCATCCGCTATAAACTCACTTGCTAGCCATTCCTGAACAATTGCATCCATATCATCACAAACTTGTTGATGTAAATCGGCCATTTATTTTCACCGCCCCTTTTTATCTGTCTAACCTGTTTCCTAGTATCTCACCAAAACATAACCCGCTTTTACAGTTATCCTTCGTATGTCGTAATTTTACCAATACGGTTGGCATGACGTCCACCATCAAATTCCGTTTCCAGCCATACCTTAGCAATTTCACGGGCAAGTCCTGGTCCAATAACACGTTCACCCATTGCCAATACATTGGAATCATTATGGTTCCTGGTCAATTTGGCGCTATATACGTCATGGACCAATGCACAACGAACACCTTTTACTTTATTGGCTGCAATCGACATGCCAATACCAGTTCCGCAAATAAAAATACCACGATCGAATTCCCCCTTGGCTACCCGCTCAGCAGCTGGCAGCGCATAGTCTGGATAATCAACCGAACGTTGGCAGTCGCAACCAGTGTCCTCATAGGTAATACCCATTTCCTCCATCAAACTTTTCACTTCATTACGGACGGTCATTCCTGCATGGTCCGCTGTTAAAATCACTTTCATTGCTATCGCTCCTATCGTATTTAGCCCACGACCGCGGCTCGGATTTCAGCCACATAAAATGCAGGCTCGTACTTTCTATGATACGTTAAATTTCCCGATTTGCTTGTTTAACGTTTGTGCCTGCTGTTCCAGTTCAGTGGCCATATCATCCATATGTTCGATAATACTGGTTTGCTCTTGAATAGAGGCATTAACCTCCTCTGCACCGGCTGATGTTTCTTCAGCAATGGCAGCCACTTCCTGCGATTGCACACTTGTAGATTGAATCGATTCAAGTTGTTGATTGACCGCTTCTGAAATGGCATCAATTTCAGCAGCTACATCGTTAATCGAACTGGTCATTTCCTCAATCGCCTGCTGTGTTTTGACTCCATTCTCGGTTTCCTTATTAGCATATACAACATTGGCATTAATTTTTTTCACTACTACCTGAACATCTTCCTGAATAGCTGTGATTAAATCAGAAATACGTTTAACAGCATGTGCACTCTGATCCGCCAATTTGCGAATTTCCTCAGCTACGACCGCAAACCCACGGCCATGCTCTCCTGCACGGGCTGCTTCGATCGAGGCATTTAAGGCCAATAGATTGGTTTGTTCCGATATTTCACCGACCATGGTAATGATCGTTTCCACCTGCAATGCGTTTTGCTTTAAATTATCGACATCGTGCAGGGAATCTTGCTGGTCTTGTGTAACGTTCTGAAAACCGGTAACTAACCGGTTTACAGCCTGTTCACTAGCAGTTAATGTTTCCAGCATCGTGTTAGATTTCTCTTTTGATCGGCTGGCCTTATGCTGTACCTCTTCCGCTAATTCAGCAGCTGTTTCTACCGATCGCACCGTTTGCTGGATCGCGTCGGACGAGCCCTCGGCACCTTTGGAAATTTCATCGATCGAGGCTCCGATCAACTGCGAATGCTGTGTTGCTTCATTAGAGGCATGTTTTAATTGGCGCACCGATTGATTCGTATCATCAAAATGCTTATCAATATTATGCACCATCTCTTTTAAATTTTTAAGCATGGTATCAAACGAAATACTAAGTGCGCGAATCTCATCATCTGATTTCGGTAAATCGATCGACTGATTCAATTCCCCATTTGCCGCACCTGAGGCGACTTTCTCCAATTTTTCCAACGGCTTCGTTACAAACCTAGCAGCAACATAAGCCAATATCGCTGACCAGAGAATTCCCATAATGAGCGTGATGATGGTAAACCACTGCTGTCCAATCCCCCAATATGGCTCAATAAAATCGTACACAAAATAAATGAACAAAGCGGTAAAAGAATACGTGATCAGTGCTAAAATTGTTGTTAACAGTACAAGTTTTATTCGTAGGCTAAAACGGTATCCCTGCTTCATCTCGATCCCCCTGCATGCCGTATATAAAAGGAAGGTCAAAAAGTCCGGTAAAGCTATACATCTAATTTCTTCGAGGTTGCTGAGAAAGTTTAAAAAATTCGTTTTGAAGACATCTGCATCTTGCACGTTTCAAACCAGTCCTTGCACGTTTGAGGTCTGCTCTCGCACGTTTCGAACCTGCCCTCGCACGTTTTAGGAACGCTCTCGCACGTTTCGAACCTGTTCTTGCACGTTTTAGGCCTGATGCCGCACGTTTCGAACCCGTTATTGCACGTTTTAGGCACGCCCTCACACGTTTTAGGTCTGAAGCCGGATGTCTTCGCCCATTTCTTCCAAACGATTATGAAAGGTTCTTTTTCAGCAATCTCAATTTCTTCCCGGGCTTTTTATTCTCCTTTTGCATACACATTTAATTATTATCTATCTTCCTAATTAATAAATCGACATTTTTCACTAGTTCTTGTAGTGTTTTTTGATAAATATGCAAATCTCCGCCAAATGGATCGGAAATATCATAATCAATTAAACTGGCCTCCATTTGCTGAATACGCCGTAAGTCCTCTTGTACATGCTCCATCAGCCCCTGCTCCAACTTCCTTTTATCCTTTTCATGCTGGTGCCTTTGCATATAGATCATGCGTTTTTCTTCATAATCGGCATAGGCCCATTTCAGTTCCTGCCATACCTGTTTATCCGCCTCGGAAACATATTCCTTTAAGGCGAAATATTTATCTTGATAATCGGGATATTGCTGAATCAGCGACTGCTTATGCTGCATCGTCATCACCAGTACCAAATCAGCCCAGTTAAGCAGCCTCTCGGTAACAGGCTGTGAACGGTGCTCCAACTGAATTCCTTCCAGTTGCAATGCCTCGATTGCTGTATGGTTCGCACGTTGATTTCTTCCAGCATAAATCCCGGCAGATTGTACTTCTGCCTGTGGATATTTATGTTTTAATAATGCCTCTGCCATCGGACTGCGACATGTATTTCCAGTACAAATAAATAATATCTTCATGAAAGGAAACCTCCGTCATCCATAAAGTGAAACTGCCCTACTTCCCGTAAGCGTTGGATCAATCTCAACATCTCCCGTTTTCACAGCATTTAAATGTTACCTGTTGTGGAGAAGCACAACACGTTTATTCCTGGCGAGCAAGTGGATTAATCTTCTATCCAAACTATACCACAGAAAGTGAGCAAGTGTCAGAAAAAAATGAAACGATTGGACGGGTGGATAACATGAGCTGCTAAGCCTTTGTACAGGCAATTTTTTGTAGTGAAGTCGACATTTTCAAGGATTATAAATGGGGTTGGATTGATGCGCAGCCCGTCTTGTCAATGTTCATTTTCTTCGGTTGATATTTTGCCCATTTTGGTCGATGTCTGCGCTCCCCGGTCGATACTTCCTGCATTTCGGGCGATATCCGTGCTCCCCGGTCGATACTTCCTGCATTTCGGTTGATATCCGTGCTCCCCAGTCGATACTTCCTGCATTCCGGTTGATGCCCACACTCCACCGGGCGACGCTCCCTGCATTCTGGGCGATGTCCACACTCCACCGGTTGATCGACATCCACCGCTCATCAATACTGCTTTCGCAACACAAAAACGAGCACCATTTCTGTTCTGGCACTCGTTTTAATGTCCAACAAACATCCGGCAACGATGATTCACTCGCCATGCTTTATCCAAATATCATATTCAGTCCAAAGCCACATAGAATACTGCCACCTAATATTTCGCCATACACCCCGAGCAGCCCGTGTACTTTTTTTCCTAATATCAAACCGATCCACGTTAATAGCATGCTGACCGCACCAAATAAGAATAAGGCAATCGCTGTTTTCACACCGGACATGCCCAGACTTAAACCGACCGAGAAACTGTCCATGCTTACACTTAATGAAAAAAACAAAAGCCCGATGCCCGCGGGCTTGACAATTTTTTTAACTTCATGATTAAAAGCTGAGAAAACCATTTGTGAACCGATTGCAATTAACAGCATGCCGGCAATCAGGGTAGTTAGCTGACCAATTTGGGTGGATATCGCCCTTCCAACAATAATTCCGCTAAACGGCATCATGATATGAAATAGTCCGATGACAAGTCCAATCAATGCGATCCGCTTCAGTCGCAGCTGTTGCATTCCCATCCCCAGACTAACCGAAAATGCATCCATTCCCAGCGCTACAGACATAAATAATAAAGAGACAATTTCACCAATATGATATCCCGACATCCAAAATCCCCCTCGGACATGCTATTAGATAAATATGCATGTCCGAGGCGCTTTATGCTGGAAAGCTATTATCAGGAAACACGGATGAATCAAGCTTGAACATATGCACTTGCAGCCTTTTTCAACCGATTCATTATTGCCTGACCGATTTCTTTTTCCGGAAATGTCTCGCATATAATCAGATCGACATCGCCATCCTTAAACGTACGTAATGCGTCATAAATGTTGGCAGCAATTTCGGTTAACGACACCTTTGATCCGAGTGAAATTATCTGATCGGCTGTTAGTGATGCAGCCGTTTCCTTGCTTGCGATCACACCAATCCGCGGGAAGTTTTTCTGTTCCCTGATCAAAACTTCAGCTAACTTTTCTGCCGGCCCTTCGACAAGCCACATTGGAACCTCTGGTGCATAATGGCGATATTTCATGCCTGGTGCCTTGGGCCGGTCATTTGCATTAGCCAGTGCCGGATCAACCATTACATCACCAATGACTTGTTGCAGCTGCTCCCTCGTCACACCACCGGGACGTAAAATAATCGGAATGTCACTCGTACAATCAAGCACCGTTGATTCCAAGCCAACACCAGTCGCACCCCCATCAAGGATACCAGCAATTTTTCCATTCAGATCCTGCCACACATGATCAGCCGTTGTGGGGCTTGGCTTACCAGATAAATTAGCACTTGGAGCGGCAATAGGAATATCACATGCTTGCAATAGCCTTTGGGCAAGTGGATGACTCGGCATCCTTACGCCAATGGTTGATTGTCCAGCTGTTACATTCGTTGCGCACGTTCCATTACTTGGCAAAATATAGGTTAATGGCCCAGGGGAAAACGCATCGATTAACTTATCCACAAATGGAGGCACGATGGATACCAATTTTTCCAACTGTTCTTTGGTTGCCACATGAGCAATCAACGGGTTATCAGCTGGACGCCCCTTTGCTTGAAAAATTTTAGCTACTGCTTCTTCACTTGTAGCATCGGCACCAAGACCGTACACTGTCTCGGTTGGGAAAGCTACCGTCTCCCCACGCCGTAATAGCCGCGCAGCCTCGTTAATACCTTGTTGTTTATTTTGATCTTTACTATTCCAACACTTGGTTTGCATCGATTACTTACCTCTTTTCCACACGTGTTACTGATTCATGTTAAGCACATATCCACAATTCACAACTAAGTTATCCACATTATACACAAAGGAAAGATGACTCTTTCTCCGAGTTTTAATAAAAGTCTGCCAAAAAAGGCTGTCGATTGGGGATAACCGTTTCCAGACGACTAACAGCCAGTTCCTCTCCATGTAAGCGACCAGCTTGATAATAGTCACTCGGCCTTCTAAACGCTAACATCATGCTTGTGAACACCTGAATCGAACAATGAATAACTGGATAATTATCCACAGGTTGGTCAAGCATCACTGTTGTTTCATCTGTTGTGATCTTCAACTGGTAGGATCCATTATTTTCGGGAAAAAAATCATCCGTGATAACAAGGGTCAAATTCCCTTCACCGTGAAATGGATATTCCTGAAGAAAACGCTGTACATCCACAATCCGTGCCATAAAGTAAGGAACCAGCTTTTGTTCAAATCGTGGCTCGTCAAGTAATAGCGGCAGATTATTCTGTTCCGGAGCCGTGAGTTTTACCTTTTCTGCCATGGAATCATGGTTCGCGATAAAATGGAGTAATTGCTTCTGCCCATGGCCATCGGTATAGGCCAGCTCCCTAACGTCGAATACATTTTCTTTCACATTGTAAATCATGTATCCAGCTGGCTCGCCCTGTTTATTATAGGCAACGGCAATCTGATCATTTTCGCTTAATACCCGCTGTTTCCACCACGCCTCATCGCGAACAAGCATACCATTGTAGACTTTGGCAAATTCCGTATAAATCCGATGTAATAGCGGAATGTTCGGCTGAATACGCCGTACATAAGATCCTTCCTCGAGGTTCCAGTTTCTCTTTAGCTGCTCTATCGGAATTGAATCATGCTGTTCGGTAAACGCATGCTCCCAGCCATATTTACGATAAAATGAGAAGGCAAATGGATGAAGGAACGAAATGCTCTGTCCATTCTCCTTCATCGATGTTAATGCATGGTAAAGCAGCTGTTTGATCATCCCTTGCCTGCGATATTCCGGCCATGTCGCAACCGCACTGACTCCCCCCATCGAAAAAGCCTGTCCATTTATGTAACAGGACAACGGAATAAGGTGAACCTTGGCTGCCAGCTGGCCCGCTTCCATCCATCCCCAAATGGTATGCCGTTGAGCTTCTTCTTTCTTTTTCTGCAATTCTTCTGCGGATAATTTATACTGAAACGCAAACTCAGAAAGCGAAAAGACAGCATCGTAGTCCGCTTCTGTCAATGTTTGAATGTGACCCATGACACCTCACCCCTCGTTTGATCCATTATTATCCCATAATCATATCACTTTTAGGCGCTACTTTCGATTCTACGCTTTTTACAACATTAAAAAAGGTCTGCAGAAAATTATCCACAAACCTGATAAATTAAATCCAGTTATTCACATTGGTAACACCCTTGCCCCCGGTTATTCACACGATTTTGTGGATAAGTCATTCAGGATACGTTATACGTCCACCAATTTCCTGGCTTCCTTTGTTGACTATCCACAAATGAGCCTTTTGCTTGTGGATGAAATTGTAATGCATCAAGTAACAAATCAACTACTGGCTGGTGACTGTGTACATATACGCTTTTCGCATTTCGTTTCTTGGCAATCACAAGCACCGACTCCAATAATACTGGCAGCGAGGGAGCGGCCTTTTTGGTTACATGCAATTGTTTTAGCCAGTAAACACCCGGTTCAACCGATTGTAAGACAAAACATCCCTCAATTTTCTGTTCTATTTCAACGACATAGCCATTTTCAAGCAGAGCATCCTCTGCGACATCCTGATTATAATGTAAAAATTGTTCGATCTTTTCTTTTGGTGCTTGGTTTGCGGCAATTAGATTCATGTTCCTCACCTCTACTAAAATTTGATAGATTTGCACTTCTATTGCGCTTTCTACGATTCTATGCACATGTTGGAGAAACTATGACAAACCAAGCCATTCAAATAAGAAAAATTTCACTTCCACCTCTTCTTCCTCATTCGCTTGCTCTTCTGGTACAACTTCCTTTTCTGAACTGGCGGCTTTGGCAACAGTCGTTCCATTTGAGAAATCCAAAAAGCATAATGGCGGGAACAGCACACACCACCAATTTGCGCCTTCCCCTTCTCCAAGGGTAATTAGCACAGCTTCATATTCCCCAGCAGGATATAGAAAATTACCATATACTTTCGTTGGAAACGAAACCTTTTCGCCATACTCCACTTGAAACGATTGAGGTGCATTTTCCTTTTCTAATACAGTGTCCACAATTGTTTCAATTTCTGGCAGCTTCCCTTGAATGACCTTTCGTGCTTTATCGATATCAGCAATGTCCTCAACCCAGCCAGCAATCGATTTGTTCACCTCATCGCGAACCGCACGTTTAACACGTTGATCTTCATCATTATCACTATTTGCCAAAATCCGAAGCCGAATCGCATCATCTGGAATCACTTGATAACCTTGTTCACTACTAGCTTGTTGAAACATACCCTTTGTCGGCATTATTAAGAAAATAAGAATAATAACTGCAATAAAAAATACTAGTTTTTTCATCGTTTCCAGCCCTTTCCGATTGAATTTACAACCAGTATGGACGGAGAAAAATGATTTTAAACTAGTATTCTAGTAAAAATAATATTATTGTCGGTCGTGCGCAGACATTTCAGCAAATCTGCCCTGCTCTATTGGCTAATTGTTGCGGAGATAATCCGCTCCTTACCATTGATATCCGCTATAATGGCAACATCCTCTTGTGGAAACTGATGTTGAATGAGACGCTTAACCGCTTCTGCCTGCTGGGAACCAATTTCAAACGCAACAAGCGCCTTCTCTAAGATGACCTCGGGAAGCCACTTGACGATATCGCGATAAGCTGCCAGCCCGCTCTCTTTGGAAAATAAAGCCAGTGCTGGATCATAGTTGGATACTGTATCGGATAGCAGGGCTTTCTCCGTTTCCGCTATATATGGCGGGTTGGACACTAGGATATCTACTTTAAGATACTGCTGGATTAGCGGTTGTAAAAAGTCCCCTTGTAAAAACGTCACCTCCGCTTGAAGATCGCTGGCGTTTTGGCTGGCAACCACTAACGCAGCTTGGGAAATATCCGTTGCATACACGATCGCTTCGGGCAATTCAAGTGCCAATGTACAAGCAATCACACCACTCCCCGTACCAATGTCAGCAATCACCAACGGCTCGTTTTGCTTCTCCCATTTACGTGCCTGTGTGATTACATGCTGCACCAGTTCTTCCGTTTCCGGTCTGGGGATGAGTACGTCACCATTCACATGAAATTTTCGTCCGTAAAACCATTCATATCCAGTCAAATGCTGAACAGGAATTCCCGTTTCGGCATGGACCCGGATAGCATTTTCAAATTGGTGCTGGATCGGCTCTGGCACTGGATCTCGCATTGCAGCAAAGAATGCCGTCTTTGATACACCTAAATAATGCTGCAGCAGGATTTGCGCAACATGTTCTTCCCGATGATGGTCTGCTAAAAAAGACGAAGCCCATTTTAGGACTTCGTATTGTCTCTTTGATTGTTCCATGTTAGTCACCAATCTGTTCCAGTTTTTTCGTTTGTTCTTCAATAAGAAGAGCATCAACGATCTCTTCCAGCTTCCCAGTCAGGATTTGATCCAGCTTTTGAATCGTTAGGTTAATTCGGTGATCGGTTACCCGGTTCTGCGGAAAGTTATACGTCCTTATCCGTTCCGAGCGATCCCCAGTACCAACCGCGGACTTACGTGACTCATCATACTCCGCCTGTGCCTCTTGCTGGAATTTATCATAAATCCGAGCGCGTAACACTTTCATCGCTTTTTCCTTATTCTTAATTTGCGATTTCTCATCTTGAATGGAAACGACAATTCCGGTCGGCTCGTGGGTTAAGCGGACAGCAGACATGGTCGTGTTTACACTTTGTCCCCCCGGACCGCTTGATGCATACGTGTCCACACGAATGTCTTTTTCATGAATGTCCACTTCGACCTCTTCCGTCTCTGGCAAAACAGCAACCGTCGCTGTCGATGTATGGATACGGCCGCCAGATTCCGTCTCCGGTACCCGTTGCACCCGATGCGCTCCATTTTCATATTTCAGTTTGGAATAAGCACCAGTTCCATTGATCATAAAGATAATTTCTTTATAGCCACCAACACCGGTTGTGTGGGCTTCCAGCACTTCAGTTTTCCACCCCTGCGACTCGGCATAACGTGAATACATCCGGTACAAGTCACCCGCAAACAATGCTGCTTCATCCCCGCCAGCTGCTCCGCGAATTTCCATGATGACGTTCTTATCATCATTCGGATCCTTTGGCAACAGAAGCACTTTCATTTTCTCTTCCAAGTTTTCCTTGGATGCCGCAAGCTCTGCAATTTCTGCCTTAACCATCTCGGTCATTTCTTCGTCCAGATTATCCTCCAGCATCGTCCTGGCATCTTTCAGCTGGGTCGTCACATCTTTATACTCCCGGTACACCGTGACAACCTCCTGTAAATCAGACTGCTCTTTGGAGTATTCCCGCAGCTTTTTTGTATCACTAATCACGTCTGGATCACTAAGCAATTCATTTAATTTATCATAACGATCTTCCAACGATTGTAAACGGTCTAACATCACGTCCACCTCTTTTTCGATTAACAGTCTAATTATAGTATACTCACCGTGGGAGGTCAAAATTCTTTGTGGTGGAGTATGTAGACGGGTCGATGTCTCACTTTTAACAGCGGTTTTAGCCTTTTTATCGAAGATTTGACCTCTTTTATCGGCGGCTTTGCGTTATTTATCGGCGGTTCCCAAATTAGGAGTGACAGCGCATGAACAAGCCCCATCGGCAACCCTACAGCAATGCTTCCTGCTCAACTAAATAATCATACGGAATATCAAGAAAAACATAACGTTCCTCTGATAAAGGATAGGCATATGTTCGGATTAATTCATCTCGGTCAATATCAGTATATAAATCGGATAAGATACCTTTTTTCTCTACGTTCATACGGATTATATTTTCAAAAAAGTACGGCCGCCAGCTCCAGTTTTTATGTCGTCCTTCGTAATGGAGCTCCCACGCACCTTCCGTATTTTTCTCCGCATTGGAGGACAGCTGAATCCCTTCTTCATTACAAAGGTAAACTCGAAATGCAAATGGGTTGCACGCTTGCCCAATCGAGAGAACCATCTCATCGTATGACGCTTCCCGCTGCAGGCTGTTCCAGATCGCATCAAATTGTGCGTTTATTTGGCGGCTTAATTCCAGCTGCGCCTTCATTTTCTTCCGCTCAAAGTTAACGAAATGCTGAAAATCGCTTGTCATCCGCTCCTTACAGCAATCCGGGGATGACCACGTGGGTTGGGCCTTCTGTATATAACCGCCTTGGTAAAATTGCCCGCCATTACGCCAGGCATAATTTAATTGCTGATAGGTGGAAATACCTTTAAACATTAGTGTAGCGCCAATTTTTCTCGAAAGCATAGAGATGGAGTGGTGAACATCCCGATATAAATGCGGCAACAAATCATCTTTTAAAAAGCTGGTATCTACTTTAATGACAGTTGGCTCAATTACAGCCAAACGATCGAGGTTGCCAATCCGCTGCCCCACATTATCAATCGCAATCCCAATGCCTAATGATTTCATATATGTAAATAATCCGTTTAATGCATCCATCTGATCCGCTAACGGTGTTTCCTTGATTTGCATGATAATTTTCGTTACATCCAACCCGTTATCCAGATATGATTGCAAAAGCGACAGGAACTGTTGTCCGTTGTCGTCCAGTAACACGCTCGCCTCATACGGAAAAAACAATAACGTCGATTGGTCGGACTGCATAAACTGATTCAATACTTTCCGCTGGATATCGTTATATGCATCAAGAAGAAAATCAACTGGAATGTTAGAGTCGTTGAAGAAGCCAGATAATTCCTGCACATCCTTTTCTCGCTTGAGAACCGGAATGACCTCATAGCCAACCACCAATTGCGTATCGGCACGAACAATTGGCTGGTAATAAGGTATAACCTGTTCTAAATGCAGCATGATATCTAACGCATCCATAGCGCACACCCCCACCATCATTATATCATAGCAAAAGATTGTCCTAACCAACGTACGTTTTGATTTTTTGCAGTAAAAAAATACACCTCATGACGAGATGTATTTTTCTTTCATAAAAATTATTGCTCAATCGCGTTTTCTTTCACATCATCCGGTACTTCAATCGCATCTACCTTGTTGATATTGGAGTACTCGGATTCCACCTGCTGGACAATATTTAATTCTTCATTATCCGCATGCATCGTCATATCCATATCCATGTTGAATGTTTTCATTTCATAGGTTTCTTTATCCACAGAAAACTCAAAGGACATACTGTTGATATCCATATTCTCCAACGCTTCCTGACCTTCTTTACCCATTTGCTCCAATAATTCATCCGGCATGTTTTCCTGCATCATCTTTTGCATTAAATCGTTAAACTTGTCACCGTCTGCATCCAACTTAAGTATAAATTCGTCATCAGATTGCTCAAAAGACAGGTCCTCTGCATAATCCTGCATCATTTTTAATTGCTCAGACGGATCAGGCTGTTGTCCGGCCATTTGTTCAATCATATCCATTGATGAATTATCCATCTTCACCCAATCGCCAATCTGATCGCTGTATAAGTACATTCCGTCATCTACCATGTAGATCTCCATGTCCATCGCTGGAATTTCTTCATCACCAGCTCCATCCATTTCCATTTTTGTTACACCTTTCATGTAAAGGGCAATGGGATCCATCGTCATTTTGGTATCATAATTGCTTTTTGTTTCCATTGCAACGGAATCGTCACTTGCTTGAATCTGCTGGTTTACATTCATGGAAACCTCTGCACTCTTCATATCTTCAGATGCTTCCAATGCTTTCGAGTAAACTTCCTCCGCTGTCAACTTACTTTCTTTTTCCTTGCTCGCACCTTCCGTCGGTTCAGCAGTATCATTACATGCTGCCAAGACAAGCGCCATTACGCCAGCCACGAGTACTAAAAAGACTTTTTTCAAATTTATCCACCTTTCTAATGTTTACTACTACTCTACAATACTATATACGGGTAATAATAAAAATGGTTTCATTTTTTAATAATTTTTGGTTCTACATATTACTGGAAAAATGAATACCGCCACAAGAGACATTGCAAAATAACATATCGTATCCAGAGAAGATCGAACATTATAACCGTTGGATTACACATTTTTTCCACATTACTTCCATATTCCTCCCAATTTCTTTTTTTATCCTATGGACAAGTCAACATACTTTAACAGAAAGTCGGTGAAACAGTTGGAACTATTACGGATTAGCAGTTTAAGCCGCATTGTTGACGTTCCACCAAGCACAATCGCTAATTGGGTAGAGGAATACCATATGTTTATCCCAAAAACCAAAAAACGAGGTGGCATGTACTATCATCCTGAGGCGATTGGTGTCTTATCATTTATCAAAAAATATAACGACCAAAACTATGAACAGTCCAAAATAATGGATATGTTAGCGAACCAACGCTTTTCTAAACCAACGGAACAGTCATTACTCGATAGACAGACTTCCTTGCACCAAGGAAATTATGCGGAAAACCTCTTCGTCGTCATGCAAACCATTGGAAAAACGGTAGCAAATGTGATGAGTCAGGAGAAAATGCTGCAAGCCTTGCAAGAGCAACAAAGCAAACACCATCGACGGATGAAAATAATCGAAAAGCGAACCGAAGAGATAGAGGACTTAAAACAAGCTATGCAAAAAATACAGCAAGAAACCCCTTCTAGTGAAGAATATCAGATAAAAAAGCAGGCATTTGCACAACTATTTAGGAGCGACTAATAGATGTGATTATGCACGCGCTACATCTTTTTTATCAAATGAGCCAAACTACAAATTAAGGAGGGTGTTCTATGGCGAAAAATAAAACAAAAACCAAGAACAAAAGTAAACAAGAACTAAACGACATGAAGAACCAGAATAAATATCGCACGAATCGCCCGCCAGGTAATTAGGGCAATCAATCATCCTGCCAATCCTCTTCCTTTCTCGCTTGGATAGAAGGATGGCGGGATGATTTTTTCCCTTTTAAAGCAAATAAAATCCAATTCCCATAATAAAATATGCTGCCAGCAAGATCAAACCATCAAACCAATTCGAATCTCCATCAACCGAAATCATGATCATTAATAACACGGCCATGACCATACTAATTAGCTCCGGCCATGTAAATACAAGTGCCATTGACGTCGGAAAAAAAACCGACAGTAATACAAGTAAAGGTAACACAAACATCGCAATTTGCAACGTAGAACCAACTGCAATTTCCACGGCTACTTCCATTTTATTTTTATATGCCATTATAACTGCTGAGGCATGTTCAGCCGCGTTTCCGACAATTGCTACAATAACAACACCTATAAAGAGTTCTGACCATCCAAACGTTTCGCCAACCAAATGAAACGTATGAACAAGTTTTTCGGAAACATAGGCAACCGCAATTGTTGCTGCCGCCAGGATAATAACTGCCTTTGTTTTCCCCCATTCCGGCACTTCCGCTTCCTGATTATCTTGTTTTGCCTCCTCTGAATCGGAATATATCCCACGATGTGTGACCAGCTTAAATAATAATGCCGCACCATATAAAATAATTAAAATAATCGAGATGCCGATACTAAGCGCCATTGTTTCCCAATCATTCATCCTGCTGGAAAACACTTCTGGAATGACAAAGGCTACCAGGACAGCAAAGATCAACAATCCTGCGTTATGCTGT
Organism: Lentibacillus songyuanensis; assembly: GCF_039548255.1. Classification (NCBI taxonomy): domain Bacteria; kingdom Bacillati; phylum Bacillota; class Bacilli; order Caryophanales; family Bacillaceae; genus Lentibacillus; species Lentibacillus songyuanensis. The sequence goes on along the minus strand of NZ_JBCLVH010000004.1, from coordinate 119,951 downwards.
GCATTATAAACATTAAATGTCTGGCGTTTATACTTTAAGCCACCAACAAAAAAGGAAAGCCCGGCGACTAATAATAAATTCCCAAGCACGGAACCTGTCAACGATGCCAATACAATGCCAATGAGCCCTGCCTTTAGCGAGAAAATCGAGATAATCAGCTCCACAGCATTACCAAACGTGGCATTTAACAATCCACCAATCCTCGGTCCCATGACAATTGCCAAACTATCTGTCGCCCTGCCGATAAAAGCCGCTAACGCTATGATCGTTAAACAATATACACCAAACATGATAACAGCAGGCCATCCAAGCAACGCACCAATTACGGAAACAGGCAATCCAATAGCCACCAAAATGATAAAAATAAGATTCATCATTTTCCAATTCCTCCTTTCATGCCCCTTTTAAAATATATTACCCATTTAATACGGATATTATTTTTACGTTAAACATGGCAGGAGGATCTATGGCAGTTTGCTGTCCAGGGTTTTTATATAATATGGTTACATCGCAGGCAGGTATTATCGTCAAACAACTAAAAAATATATAACGTCAAAAATAGCCCGATTAAGGTTATAAACAAAATAGGAATCGTTAAAATGATACCCGTTTTAAAATAGGTCCCCCATGAAATTTTCACACCTTTTTGGGATAAAACATGGAGCCATACCAAAGTCGCAAGGGAACCAATTGGTGTAATTTTTGGACCTAAGTCCGCTCCAACCACATTGGCGTAAATAAGCCCCTCTCTTACTACACCAGATGTACTTGTTTCGGCAATCGCCAACGCATCAATCATAACGGTGGGCATGTTATTCATAATCGAGGATAAAAATGCTGCGATAAAACCCATTACGACCGTAGCTATGAATAAACCTTTCCCGGCTGTTACCTGAATGACTGCGGCTAACACATTAGTGAGTCCCGCATTTCCTAATCCATAAACCACCACATACATCCCAATGGAGAAAAACACAATATTCCATGGCGCACCTTTTAGGACTGCTTTGGTATCAACTGCCTTACTATTTCTCGCCATAAGAATGAAGAAAATCGCGATAACACCGGCAATAATAGATACAGGGAGATGGATGAACTCACTTACAAAATATCCAAGAACTAATAATCCCAGAACATACCATGATAGGTGAAACATGTTATGATCCTTTATAGCTGATTCCGGTTCACTTAACTTTGAAATGTCATATGATCTCGGAATGCTTTTTCGGAAGTAAATGAACAACACCGTTATCGTTGCAGCTAACGAAAACAGGTTTGGAATAATCATTCTGGATGCATATTCCACAAATCCAATTCCAAAGAAATCTGCGGAAACGATATTAACCAAGTTACTTACGATAAATGGCAGCGAGGTTGTATCCGCAATAAAACCGCTTGCCATAATAAACGGAAAAATCATCTTTTCATTGAAATTTAGATTCCGAACCATTGCCAGCACAATTGGCGTAAGTATTAACGCTGCACCATCATTGGCAAAAAAGGCAGCCACTATTGCACCTAGAATACTGATATAGACAAACATCTTTATCCCATTGCCCTTTGCAACCCGGGCCATATGAAGCGCCGCCCACTCAAATAACCCAATTTCATCCAATATTAATGATATGAGGATAATAGCGACAAATGCCAACGTTGCATTCCAGACAATTTCGGTTACTTCTATTACATCATTCAATCCAACGACGCCCACTAGCAAGGCGATGATTGCGCCCCCAATTGCGGTCCATCCAATCGATAGTCCTTTAGGTTGCCAAATAACGAAAACAAGTGTTACCAAAAAGATTAAAATTGCTAATATAAGCGTTGAAGACAAAGTATCCCTCCCATTAACAACAATTGATTCGTGTACCTTTTTCTTCTAGTTCTTTTAGTTTTTCATCTTGACTTGGTAATTGATCGAGAATTTGTTGAACAAATGGATAAAATTCATTATTTTTATTAATAGAGTAAAAAATCCATTGCCCTTTTCGTTCTTCTTTAACCAATCCAACGTCCCTCAATTTTCTAAGATGTTGGCTAATGGATGGTTGGCTTGCCTTAAAAATCTCAACAAATTCGCAAACACAACAATCACGAATGTCGAGTATTTTTACCATGGTTAGCCGGGTTTTATCTCCTAGCAGCTTTAAAATCATTGCTGCCTTTTTCATTTCATCTATCGTTTTCAGCATGTGCAAATCACCTCCAATGGATTTTATACATTATTATATAATTAAATACTTATATATAACAAGCGAAAATTACAAAATCAGCCGCAAAATGATTATGAAGAGTTTTTTACTTTTACCCTTATAGACGATGGAAGAGAAATCCTAAAAATGTGATATACTATCGTTAATGACATGCATGGGGGAGAACGCTATGAAAAAGTTATCCATCTTACTCGTAATTGCCGGACTCATTTTATTGGGAATTGGCGCTTATCAATGGGTTAAAACTACAAGGGCCCAGCATGAGAGTTTAGCTGAAGCAAAAGAATTGTTACATAAAAATAAACAAGCAGAGGACGCTTCTACATCCACCGTTTCAAAAGACAGTACATTTACATTTCAACCGGGGGTGGGAGAAACAGTAGGATTGTTGCATATTCCTAAACTTGATTCAGACTTACCAATTGTCGAGGGAACCGATGAAGATGAATTAGAAAAAGGAGTGGGACATTATAAAGGAACCGCCTACCCACAGCAGCGGGACCAGATTGTCTTATCCGGCCATCGGGATACCGTATTTCGCCGCATGGGCGAGCTGGAGATTGGTGATATTTTAACTATGCAACTCCCCTATGGAGACTTTTCCTATGAAATCGTTCATACAAAAATTGTCGATGCCGATGATCGCACGGTTATCTCCTCTACATCCCCTAATGAAGAGTTAACCGTCACGACCTGTTATCCTTTTTCTTATATTGGTGATGCGCCTGAACGGTACATTATCAAAGCATTGCCTGTAGATGGTGGGGGAAAATAGTAAGGGAATGATATGACGTTTACGGATTTGCTCGATCATGAACCATTACTAGCCACGTCAACGTTTATCTGTTTTTCCTCGCCCATTTCTTTAAACTCCATGGACGCAATTGGCGGGTATATAGTCATTTGCATATTTTGAATTTTTTTATCAGGGGTATCCAATACCCATAGTACATAGCCTTCCTTTTCCTGTGTGCCATCAAACTCGTCCCACACATCATCATTGACCATCCTTGCAAATACTTCCTCTCCTGTATCGGTCGTTAATTTTGATGTATCCGCATGAAATTCCATCAGTTCGTCTGTTGTACTATGTATTTTCACCTTGGCCACCACGACCTGTGCTATTTCATCATTATCAAAAATGGTTCCAATTACATCGTTACTTGGCTTCACTTCTAACACCTTTACCGATTCAATTGTCAATCTGATCGGTCCTAGTTTAACTGGTTTTAATGGGGTATCTGCATTACCATCAATCCCAAGCTCATCATTATACCCTTCTCCTATAACCTTATATTCCCCAAGGCTTTCATTCGAAAAAAACTGTTGAAGTTCCTCATCATCTGCCATTTCCGCCTGGCTCTTCGTTGTGTCCTTTACCTTCCCGCTTTCGTTATTATCATGATATTTATGTTGCCCTTGTTTTTGATTATCTTCTTCCTTATTGGCTTCGTTAGAACACCCCATTGCAAACAACATCAGACTGGCAGCGAATAATACCATTACCTTTTTCTTACGCATGATTTTATAATCTCCTTTAATAGCTAACCAATCTATACGTATTCCATGTGAAATCTATTTCAGAAGTGCACTTCCCCCTATTAATAGCAAATCACTTCCATATATTATCATGTTCTATTCCTTTTTAGAATGCCTAAAATGTTTCATTTTCTTTTATCTGCTTTCCATGTAATATAAGTATGCAATATCTTCGGAATTTAATGTGGGAGGCAAATTAGCGGCATGAAAACTCGTTTTCTTTTAATCATTCTAGCAGTTCTTTTAACTGCATGTAATAGTGAACAAAGTGAGAAAGTTGATCACAGCGAAGAAAAAACGGTTCATGATGATAGTAACTCTAATGATGGAGATGAAAAAGAAAATTTGCATGATGGCACGGTTAAGGATGGGAAAATTGAATTTCTTTATGATATAGAAAGCGTGCAGGGAGAAACAGAAGAGATCAGGCTGTTAAAAAGTTTAAATTCCTTATTCTATAATTTAGGTGATGGATATTCTGATTTCGAATCATTTCGTGGAGAAGACTACAATGATGAAGAGTGGGATCATTTCATGCAAAAATGGTCTAATGACATGAAAACGGTCTGGGATGACATTGAAAGTAATAAGAAAATACGTAAGGAAGTAAATGAAAAAATGTTGATTGCATGCGAGAACCTGAATGATTTAGGTGATTTATACTGGAATATCCTTGAAGCTGATTTAGATAAGAAGAAAGAAGAAAAATTTAAACAAGGATTTATGGATAAAAGTGTTGAACTAGGAGAAATAGTCAATCAAAACTAGATTGGTATTCATTAAAACAATTGCCCCTAAACGGCACTCCCTAATGCCGACAAAATTTCAAAAGACGATCATTTTAACCGGCCGGGCCATGGGAGATACAGATGCTCCATATTCCAAAGCTTGATTCCGACTTACCCTTTGATGTGGGAACCAATGAAGATAAATTGGAAAAAGGAGTTGGACATGATAAAGGAACAGTCTATCCACGCAGCAATGTAACCAAATTATCTTACCCGGGATACTGTATTTCGTTGTGTGAGAGACTGGAAGATTGGTGATATTTTGCTGTGAAACTCCTATGGGGACTTCTCCTATACGTTCGTTCACAAAAAATTGTAGATGGAGATGATCGCACGGTTATTTCCTCTACACCCCCTAATAAGCCTTCCAAATCTAATAACATTCCATTTCTATCCCTTATTTTAGCGAAATTAAACATGTATTTTTTGAGTTCGAGTCGATTTGTAATACATATCATCGAATGACATCGCTCGCATTGTATCCTTCCAACCTGACCATATCTTGAGCAACCAGCTTATAAAACCCCGGAACTTGCTTATTACACGCAGCACAAAAAATAGGCGTAACACTGGTATCAATACGAACAGCAAACTCTCTACTGCCGGTATCCAAATCCTTGATGCGATGATATCGCCCAATTTGAATGATACCGGTGAATAAATCATTTTCTTCATATTTATGAATTCCCATTTGTTACCCTGCCTTTCTAGTTTCCTTTAAATAAGGTGAAACTTCATTCAGTGTAGACTTCGGACGAACAGGACGTAGCGTTCTTAACCCACCGTTCCTCCTCAATTCGATGCTTTACTCTGCCAGCTTACGTTGTACTTCGGTTGCAACTTTTTCCAAATAACTGTTTTGATAGTTTAGACGGAGACGCTGGATAGGAATCGAGCGGAGCATCCCCCCTATAACAAATGAAAGTAAACTTAAAATAATTAATAGATCAATGGAAAACATTGCAAGGTAAACCAATAGGAGAAAAAAGTAAATAACGATAAAAATTGCCGCCATGATAATGAGCAAACGAGTATTAGAGCAACCCGCTTTGGCATAATCTATAAACTCATCCTTTGTCAAATAAGCATCTTTTAAATCTATATTTTCCAATGACTTTTTATAAAAGTAATGATATCCGTACCAAAAGAATCCTCCGCTAAGAACAAGCAGGATTAGGATGCTAGTGAGAAGGTTCATATGGATAGTAAAGTTACCTACCTCTTTAAGAATCCAATAACCACCTAATGAATAGATCCAGTACCGCCCACTTTGAAAAAAACGATAACTATCATTATATGCTCGATAAATATGCATTGTGTTCATATCTATAAATAACGTATACCCCATTCTGTTTTGATGGTTTTCCATATAAAAGGGAATCAATTTCGTTTCCATGATCCTTCCGCTCCTCTATTTAAAAAAATTATAGCTTTTTTAATATACATAGTAAGGGGTCTTCCATTGATTTATCGAATTGCTTCCTTTTTGCCATTTTAAATTTCACGGTAGAAGTGCCTACTGTTACCATTAAAACATTAATCAACACATAAAATAGCAACGTACCTACATAAAGAGTAACGTAATAACGTCCGAATCTACAATAGATAGGTAAAAGAATTCGCAAACAATTTTATGGTGAATTTATTGATTATAAGCTAATTGAGTTTACGTTCTTTGTATAATTGGTTTATGGCAATATTAAATCTATTTAAAAAGGGGGGAGTGGAGAATATCATAAATATAGTATGGGGAATTGTTTATTACCACTAATATTGTTTTTTGCATAAGCTCGGCAGTACGGGTAACAAAAGATTGACGGTTGGAGTTACCCGGACTGCCATTTGTTAAATTATACCATGAAACAAATGTAATGTATTTAATAATTTGCTACTAAATTTTTTGGTATTGCACCATTCGAATTATAGAAATAATACAATTAAACATTTTTCTTTATATCCTGATAGTATTCCAAATACTACTTAAGTGGAATCAAGCCAATTACAATAGCAAAAGCTACCATCAATATACTCATTGCCCATGTATATTTAAATGAATACTTTAAGTGCTCCTTATATTCCACTCCTGCTAAACCGATAGCTAAATACACCGCTGGCGCAACAGCGCTGACAACCCATGTTGGTGCTTCTCCTATAATCATGGCTATACCGACTGACTTAGATGAAATACCAAAGGTTTGCGCTACATTTTCAATAACAGGCATTAATCCATAATAATAAGGATCGGTTCCCACTACAAGGTGTATCGGTGCAGCGAACAGTGCTACTAAAATATGCACAAATTGTCCCATGAAGTCCGGTAATATACCAACTACTGCGTTAGCCATTTCAGTAATCATTCCACTTTCTGACATGACTCCCAGAAATACACCCGCAGATAATATGATAGTCGCCATCAATATTGCAGATGATGCATGCGCTTCTATTCTGGCATGTTGTTCTTTTAATGTTCTGTAGTTAAGTGGAAGCGCAATTGCTACTCCAATCATGAAAATGACAAAAAGTGGTAAGTCTTTGAAAGCAAACATCATAATAACAAGTGCAATTGTTAATATCGCATTAAATGGCAACAGCTTATAGCGCTTTAACTTTAATTGCTCCTCTGTAAATTCTAACGTAGAAACTTTAAAACCTTCGCCTTGTGTGTTTTTTAGATCCACTTTTTCAATTTTGGGAAGAATAATAGCGAGCCCAATCGCAAGTAACATGGCAAAGACTTGGACAGGAAGCAGTTCTATCCAAAGTTCGGTAGGATTTATCCCAATTATAGAGGCAGTTCGAGTTGTTGAACCTCCCCAAGGGACAAAGTTCATAGCCCCCGCTGCTGAGGCGACCAATAATATCAGTGTAGTCGGTTTCAAACCTAATTTCAAATAGATAGGAAGAAGTGCAGGTATCGTTATGATAAAGGTGGTTGCACCAGACCCATCCAAATGGGCAACCATTGCAATGAGAACAGTTGAAATATAAATAGCAGTAACTCTATTCTGCGAAAAATATAGCAATTTATTAATTACTTTATCAAACAAACCTGCATCATTCATGATTCCAAAATAGGTAATAGAAAAAATAAATAATACAGCTATTTGCCATGTTTGATCGATTCCAGTCATTATAAAGTCTGCAATCTCTCCCCCGCTAAAACCTAATATTAAAACCGCTATTAAAGGTAAAATGATAAATGCCACAACAGGAGATGATTTCCCCAAAAAAACAAAATATATCAATCCTAATATAATTAGAAATCCCAATAACACAAGCATTGTAAAATCCTCCCTTTTTCCTTAAATCTATTTTGTAAAGGCTTACTTTTGTCAGGTAAATAAAATACTTCAAATAACGAAATACTTTATTCTTGTATGAGTTCCCATAGTTCTTTTTGCCATTCTTCCCGATTTTCCACCATGATTGTGTGACCCCCTTTCAGCAATGACAGTTTAGCTCCTTTTATGTTTTCCTGTAACTCTTTAGCGTGAAAAACATTTCTGGAAATATCGTCCTTGCCATGTGCAATAGTTGTTTTGCAATTGATCTTTGGTAACATAGGCTTCAGGTCCAGCTTACGTATGGAAACAGCAGCCTCCAATACTGCTTCTTCATTTAAATGTTTGATATAAGAAATAAGTTTAGGTTTTAATTCTTTATCAATTGGTTTGGAAAAGCACCTATTTAAAAATGATTCGATAAAAGTATCTGTCCCCCACTGTTCCTTGATTTTTTTCGGAAAATGAGGATCGCCGTGATTTTTGGTGTTAGCCCCTGTATTAGAAATTAGAAGTCCTTTGGCCTGGGCATTATCTTCTGTCGCGCTCGCCAGTGCCATTGCCCCGCCTGCTGAATAACCAGCCAAATAAGTATCTCCGAGGTTTTCCTCTAAGATGAATTGATTGATTCTTTTTCCTAGACTTGTAATATCCCATGGCCCCTTTGAATTTGCCCAGTCTATAACACTGGATTGTATGCTATCAGGAAGTTCTATCTGGGAAAAAACATCAGGTGCACACATATTTCCCGGTAAGAACAACACGGTAGTTTTGCGTTCTTCAAGCGGTTCAGTATGCTTAAAAGTATTTTTCAAAATCGGTCACTCCTACAATCGCATTTTTTTAAATCTTAAATCAAATAACTTCATAATTCAAAGATATATTTGCTATAATAAGTATAGCTTCAAGCTATACTTATTATAAAAGAGGTGCTTGTATTGGATTTTACAGAATTAAAATATGTATTAGCTGTCTCCAAACATCAAAGTATAACCAAAGCTGCGACATCTTTATTTATTTCTCAACCTTCTTTAAGTAGATATTTAAAGAACCTGGAAACGAGACTTGGACTGAAATTATTTGAGAAGATAGGGAATAAATTTGTGTTAACCTATGCTGGGGAAGTTTATGTAAATACAAGTTATCGTATCTTATCACTAAAAAAACAATTGGATCAGCAATTGAGTGATATTAAAAATGATAAAAAGGGTAGGATTCATTTGGCCCTTTCAAGAATAAGAGGTTCTCATGTTCTACCCAATGTTTTACCGGAGTTTACTAAAGAATATCCAGAATTCAATATTGAAGTTACCGAAGCACAATCAACTGAAATAGAAGACAAAATCATTCGGGGAGAAGTGGATGTTGCCATCATGAATAGGCCAATCAAAAATCCGAATATCGATCACTGGTTAATACAAAAAGAATATTTGCTACTGGCAGTTCCGCCAAGTCATCCAAAATCTAAGTATAAAAAGAAGTTCAAGGGCTTACCGTATTACTGGATTGATCTTAGTATTTTTGAAAATGAATTGTTTGTTTTAACTGACAGTTCCCAACGTACAAGAGAATTAGCAAACCAAGCACTGAAGAAATATAATGTGAATCCTAACGTTGCGTTAACCACCCAGAACTTGGAGACTGCCATAAAACTGGCTGCCAATTCTATCGGGGTGTCTTTTACACCAGAAAGTTTCACCAAGTTTATCCATACTCCTGTTGCGCCCCATTATTTTATAATAGGCGAGCCACCTATCACTACTGACTTGGTTGCAGCGTTTCGTAAAGGAACATATTTGTCAAATGCTACAAAACGGTTTATTGAAATATATAAATCTCGTATTTAAAAACAGGAAACTGGGTATGCGGTTTATAAAATAAAATTTTCAGGGTGGATGAGCCACTTACATATGCTACATGAGTCAAAGCCATGAGTTTGCTCGTTCCTTCTTTTAGATATACGATTGAACCAATTGGCAGCATGACTATTCTTCTCTATTTATTTTTTATTTTTGTAAGTCCTATTTATTTTAGACAGCAAGCTTTTTACCACCTTTAAACTTAACAGTAGTTTGACCTACTGCTGCCGGCAACACATGGACAATACATAAAAAAGCGAAAGATCCCATTGTAAATAATAGTGTTATAGATGCCACAATGGATAAGTAACAAAGTGCTAAGGTTGAAATCATAGCAATAAGGTAAATGAACAAGACCTGAAAAAAGTGTTTAAAGGACTGGGGTCTTATCCACAATTTAGTTTTAGGTAGTTGTTCAAGGTTCACAACTTGTTGCAACTTTCTTTTACATCGATAATTGATCATTACAATCACTACAATCACAGATATTACAAGAATGCTCAGAATCACAGAATTGACCAATGTATTATCCGGAAGAGCAAGCGCATCTCCCAATGGCCTTAGCAAAATTGCTATAAAAATACCAATACCTGCGCTCAGGGGACCAGAATTCCCCATATCTTTTTGATTCACTTCCGGAGATTTTAATTTATCCACGATATTCGACTCTTTTACTTTATATACAGGACTCGGAAACATCCAGTAAAAAAAGGGGAATAAAATCTTCCAAAGGGCACGCCCCATATCCATAATATACTCCTCGTTCTCAATAGTCAGGATTCTATACCGAATGTTTTTAAATGCACCTTGTACCTTACAATTCATTTAACGATTCTCCATTTCATTAGTTAATTGCATTAAGAAAACGGATTGATTGCATCCAGGCCACTTTTCAAAGCTTCACCGATATTATTTAAAGGGGTAATCCTTATACAAACTCATACAATATATATTATTGCCATTTTTTAAGTAATTCCCCTGCTTTTTCCATTTCCTTAATTATCGGACTACTGTAATCAGTAGTCTCATCGACAAACATTCTTATGCAACCATGAATAGAAATGCTTTTTAAAGACTCGTCATTCTTAACCTTTTTCTGAAGTACAATAAACTTGTCATAAATATCTTTTAGAATACCATTGAATCTAAGTTGATTTGGGTAGGAGTCTTTTAAATAACTAGTTATTACTTCACATTGTTTTTTTAACTCTAGTTTTACTTCACTTATCATTAGTTTTTGCTCCCATTTTTGCTAATTTGGAACCGCCCTGATATGCTTTATCCTATCTGGTGGTAATAAAATTTAATCGGCATTTCCTCCAAAGACAAGTGGCCGAAACTTTGATGTGCAGTCTAAGCGCCCTTCCTGTCATTACCTAAAGAAGAACATTTTCCAAAGAATGTAAAGAACTTTTCCAAAGGAATTTGAATCTTATATTGATCCATAATACTTTACATTAGTTATTATAAATCTTCCTTTGGATTGGCCGCTATTTCTTTTTCTACAAGTTTAACACTATCTTTCGGCACCCATCCAAGCCAGTGATCACGGTCTACTCTGGAGAGCTTAAGTTTATCTCCCACAAGTATAGAACCTGTTGACACTTGGTATTTATCTCCTCCTTCCTGTGCAATCCGAACCCTCTCGTCCTGAATAATTCCATAAGGTGTAATACTTACACAATCTTTTAGCTCATGAGGTTCTACTAGCTTTTTAAAAGTTCCGCTATTATTATAATAATTAAAGGTTTTATCAGTTTTCTCTTTATCTTTAGTCATTATTTTTATATTACGGTCCATATCTACAGTAATTTCATATTCTGTTCCTTGGCCCTTTCCATTATGTACCATTTCTCAACAAATCTAATCCCTTCTTATTGTCGCTTGAATATTCCACGCTTACCTTCTTTTAAAACTTGTACTTATTTCCCTCTAATAATTCCAAAGGTTTTTCGCTAACACAATCAGATAGTTCATTAGGGTCAATTACTTTACCAAAAACACCACTATTATATATATCTTCATAGGAACTATCCGTTTTTGCGGAGTTTTTAGTAATAATTTCTACATTACCTTGCATATCCCCGGTAACTTAATATTCCATCCCTTTATATTTCAACTACCACCGGAGTTTTTAGAATCACTGATCTCCGATTCTTTTTCATATAGTTTTATTTAATTTTTTACATCATGTAAAATCTGAATTATTTATTTTATAGATCAGCAGGGTTAATAGTTTTTTTCTCCTCTACAATCTTTACTTCGCTTTTGGGCACCCATCCAAGCCATTGGTCTCTATCAATTCTGGGAATTTTTAGTTCACTTCCTATTAACAGCGAACTTGTCGCAACCTGATATTCCGTTTCACTTTCTTTTAAAACTTGTACTTTCTTCCCTTTAATAATTCCAAAGGTTTTTACGCTAACACAATCTGATAATTCATTAGGATCAATTATCTTACTAAAAACTCCGCTATTATAAGTGTCTTGAAAAGATCCGTCAATTTTTCCTGCATCTTCTGTAATAATTTTTCTATTACCTTGCATGTCACGAGTAACTTTATATTCAATTCCCTTATATTTACCATAAAGACCCAATCGTACCATTAACTTCACCCCTTATTATTTAATGAATTATCTAAAGTTTTTGCCATTAAAAATCCCAATTACAGTATCTTTTCCATCTATTACTCTATGAAGCTCTGCTCCCTCAATAAAACTTGCAGAATCACTAATTTTCCACTCAGGAATTACCTTGAATAGGTTACACTTGATTGGACAGATTCCTTAAGGTCATATAAACTTGATTCAAAAAAACGGAGGAATCAACTATGACCAAAAGAGAAAGAAGATCATTTTCTAAAGATTTTAAGAACAAATTGTCCAGTACATGCTTCAGGTAAACCGCAGGACGAAATAATCAAAGAGTACAAGCTGACGCATTCTGCCTTTGACAAATGGGTTCGTCAGCATAAAACAAGTGGATCATTTGAAGAAAAAGATAATCGAACACCGGAATAAGAGGAATTAATTAAACTCCGTAAAGAAAACCAAAGACTTGCAATTGAGAATGATATTTTAAAGCAAGTCGCGCTGATAATGGGACGAAAAGTAGATGTGATTCGTAACAACTGTCACAAATACTCTGTATCAGCAATGTGCGCCGTCCTGCAAACACCTAGAAGTACCTACTACTATGAAGCCGAAATCAAGGATGACCAGGAAGAGGTGGAATTGACTGCTTTAATTATCAAGATATTCAAAGACAGTCGGAACAATTATGGACAAAGAAAGATAAAGATTGAACTCCAAAAGAAAGACTGGGAAGTGTAACGCCGCCGTATCGGGCGAATTATGAAAGAACAAGGACTTGTGTCAAAGTACACCGTAGCCCAATTTAAACCTCGAAAAACGACAGTAAATGAATCCGAAACCGGGAATGTATTAAACCGTGAATTTAATCAGGAAATGGAACTGAAAGTAATTGTGAGCGATTTAACATACGTCCTTGTCAAGCAAAACTGGCATTACATTTGTGTTCTAGTAGATTTAAAATTATCGGCTACAGTGCCGGCCCAAATAAAAGTGCAGAGTTAGTACAACAGGCCTTTTCAACCGTGAAATATAACTTAAATCGCCTTGAATTATTCCACACCGATCGGGGAAGTGAGTTTAAAAATAGGCTTATAGATCAGGCATTGGAGACATTCGGTATTGAAAGATCATTAAGTGAAAAAGGAACGCCTTACGACAATGCAGTTGCCGAGGCGACGTTCAAAACGATTAAAACAGAATTCGTAAATGGTAGCGTATTTGCCAGCCAGCGAGAACTCGATCTTGAGCTATTTAATTACGTCAATTGGTTCAATAACATTCGGATACATGGGTCACTAGAATATCTAACGCCCAGTGAATACAAGACCAAGCACCAATCCGAAATGAGCACAGTTGGATAAAGAAACGCGCACTTTATTTGGAGAGGCGGGTATGATACCCTTTGCGGCTAAGCCAGATTTCTGAAATACCTGGCTTCCTGGCTTAAGATCATGCCCGCAGAGGCTCCATGTAAAGTGATAAACTACGCACAGTATCCTTCAAAAAGGTGCTCATACACTGAACGCTATAAACAAGTTTATGTTCCTTTAACTATTTGTTCAGTTTACTGTTGATACCAACTACCATTATACAAGATTGGGGGGAGGTACTTCCTTTTGTCTCCCAGACTCATTGGGGGCACAAGGGCTAGGAATTATGAAATTCATTCAACTGTCTTGTATTTAAAATTATATAGCTTTTTTACTGTTTAGTCATCTAATGAAAATTTTGGGTAGTTGACATTTTTTATCTTGTCTTCATACTGACTCTGGAACAGTTCTTCCTGCTCATCCTTATATCCTTCAAAATAGACTTCCTCAATATTTTCATCGTTGAAAAAATAGACTTGCTCTTCCACTTTTCCAGCCGGGTAAACACATGCTGAATAATCAAAATAACCTATGACACCGTCCTTATTATACAGAGGTGCTCTATTCAAAATCATTAATTTAACTTCGCCATTCTTTAACCGTACAACACTACCAATTGGTAAAATTTCCATTTATATAACACCCTTTTTTATAAGTTTAAATCTTCCTATAGGAAGCCTGCATAACAAAACAACCACTAATACAAACGCATAAAATGCGAAAAGCAGCCAAATGAACAAATGAGAAACAAAGAACAAAATAGATAATATGACCAAACCGATAAAGATAATTAATGTGGTCCATGCCTCTATTCTTAACGTACTTTTCCCTTTACGAAGGTATTCTTCAATCATATCTTCCGTTAAATATATCTCCCTAACCTCTTCATAAGCCATCTTTTTATAACAATAGATTCCGATCACAATGCCTGCTATTCCTAATAGAATTAAAAGGGAAATACCTAACAGACTTGTTACCGGTAAAAAAATATCTTGCATTTCTCTAAGTATTCCTAATGTAATCACAAGTCCTATCCAATAAACCCATTGAGTTGTCTTCTTATGATAAGCTTTATAGACTAGCTCTGTCTTTTTATCTAAGAGTAACGTATAATTTTGTTGGCCTTGTTTATTTTCCGTATAAAACGGGATTAAATTTACATTCATGGTTTATCACCTGACCCACTATGAAGTAACTAGCCGAATACTGAACCAAGGTTTCCAAAAAAGCCTGAAACAGCATCTCCTACCTTTTTTGTCACTTTCTTTGTTATATTTTTTGCACCTTCCACTATTTCATCTGCATGATCATATCCCCAATCAAATGCCATGGACAGGCCAACACCAACCCCGAAACCTATTGCCGTCCCAGCAAAAGGCACTACGGAGCCAATTGCTGCCCCAACAGCTCCTGCACTCATGTGACCAGCGGTTTTAAGTGCGGCATCGGTCGCATCTTCTCCTTGGTATATTTGAATTCCAAAGTCAATTGCTGAACCTACTATTGGAATTCCGTTTCGTGCTCCTGTTCGTAATACCTTACTTAACCCATCTGCCTCTTTCGCAATCGTTATACCGCCACTGCCATTAGCAAGTGACGCTCGAAGCCCTGGGTCTACAAAAAACTGGCCAATATTTTTATGTGCCCAATTAACCATAGATGCAGCAGTCCGATCTGTTACCTCCTGCTGAACTTTTGAGCTTACTAAACTCTGTATATATCGTGCGCCTACATGAAGGACACCTGTATATATGGAATCAAACGTTGTCTTATCAATTTCACCGTCCTTATAATCCTCCTCAGCTTTTTTAATAATATCCCGGGATTCCTTATCTAACTTCTCAAATTTCTCCTTCTCTTCAGTGGATGAGTTATTATGATCCTTTAAAACGGGCAAACCAACATAAGCGGTAACCGTTGTAAAATCGGTAAATCGTTCCCTACCGTTTTTTGTTCCTGCACTGTTCACTGCAACTTCAAGATGATGTAACAGCTCTTTCGTCTCTGAATCGTGTTCTTTCCCTTCACTTGTAAAAGAAGATAATTTATCTTCTAAATCTATAATTGTTTCAATCACTGTACTTTCATTATTTTTTACCGAAGAAAAAGAAGGAGTAGTCGCACTACTAATATCGGAGACATCATTAATTGTCCTGTTTATGGACTGGTACTCGAATTCTAATTGTGCATATTTTTTATCTACCTTCGATTCTGGGTTGTTTAAATAATCACTTTCCACAATTGCTGATTCGCTTGTGTCCACTTCCGCCTCAAATGTGGTCAAATGTTGTTTTACGTTTTTGTTAAGATCATGAAATAATCCGTTGAATGCTTCCAGAACCGTTTTATGGAATTCTTTAAAATAACCTTTAGCCTCGGTTGCTGCTTGGCCTGAAAAAGACTCCATTGCATTCATTCGATCAATATCCGCTTTTATACTATCCAGACTTGACTTAATACTCGATGAAGTAGTTTCCAAATCATCACAGAACGTATGAACCTCAGAAATATCTACCTTATTCCCCATAATATCACCCCTCTAACTGCGCAATGGCTGTGGACCATTAATATCCGCTTGCATTGCAGCTAATCTTTCATCATTTTCCTTCATCGATTCTCCAACACCTTCTAACGTGGTAATGTCGGTATCCAACATATTCTTGTATTTACTTAATAACTCGATCGCTTTCATTGTATTCTCAAGATCATCTGTAAACGGTGTGATATTTGTTTTGTCAAACGAGCGGTCCTTTTCAATACCAATTTCCAAACCAGCAAGGGAGGATCTTAATTTCTTAATGTTCGAATTGAAAGTTCCTATATCGATACTTACTTTTTCACTCAATTACCTTCACTCCTTTTCCGCCGCGCTAATTTGACTATTAAGAGAAGCAAGTGTACTTTGCAAACTGGTTATTCCGGTTTCATAGGAAGCTTTTGTCTCCTGATATCTACTAATATCATCTTCTATTGCCTGCTTCGCATCCTCCGTTTTGGAAATAAACCTTTTTACACTATGCTTATATCCTTTATATTGGTCCTCAAATTTATTTTCCTTCTTCCCTTTCCAGCTAGTTTCATCTATCGTTAGATTGTCAATGGATGTTTTTGTTGTATCTAATTCACTGATACTTGTTGCTAGTGAGCTAGATGCTTCCTTCAATCTACTAATCTTATCCTCTAAGATAACAATTTTATTCTTTGAATCGGTTATAGCTGTCTGAACGGTTTTTCTTTGACCCTGCAATTCACTAAGTTTACTCATCTACTCCCGCCTCCTTTATTTTGGAGATTTTTGATTCGATAACCTGTGCTGTAAGCTTTTAGAATTACTTTTGATTAAATATATACTTACTAACCATTGTCTTTTTGAATAAATTTAATAGGCAATATTATGTATGATCTTACCAGTAATACACTACGAAGCAAAGGTTTTCCTTCAGACTTCTAAAAGGAGAGGAAGAATTAGAACAATCCGTCAAATCTTTCTTACACTTTTACTTTTTACGCAACAAAACCAAATTTTCTCATACAAGTGGGTTGCGAATTATGCTTCCCGATCGTGCAAAGCTACCTGGCATTCTATCGTTATATCCTATCATGGATAAGCTTACCAGGCCAGCTTATCCATGATAGCCATCAAGCCTGATTAGTATATATCACACATGCTGACACAGGAAAATAAATAGTAAGGGGACAGTATGGTGCAGATATATTTTTTCTACTATCCCAAAAGCTTAAAACTACAAAGCATTTAAACGGCTGCATCTCACATCCAATATAATTATGACTTTTAAAAAATTATTACAAATTGAACATAAACTCTTTACTAAAATACTTTTCCCCAGTTATTATAAATCTTCTGGATTAACCACCGTCTTTTTCCACAAGTTTAATACTATCTTTAGGCACCCATCCAAGCCAGGTGTCACGATCTATTCTAGGGAGTTTAAGTTTACTACCCACAAGCAAAGATCCAGTTCCCACTTGGTATTCATTTTCTCTTTTGTAAAACACGAACCTTTTCATCCTGTATAATTCCATAAGATGTAATACTTACACAATCTTTTAGTCCATAGGGATCTATTCTTTTTGTATAAAGTCCACTATTATCATCATGAAAGGTGTTATCAATCTTTCCTTTATCTTTAGTCATTACCTCTATGTTATGATCCATATCTACAATAATTCTATATTCCATTCCTTGATATTTTCCGTATACACCTTTTCTCACCTTTCCAACCATTAATATCATCTCCACAGGTATCGATGCTATCATTTGCCAGTATATTTTACTGACATTCTATATGCCTAAGCAAGACCGGGTAACTGTTAACCCTCTTCTCAAATACTATAATACTTCCTTTTCCCCTGTTATTTTAACTTCATCCAATAGTATCTTCATTAATTTTTAGATAAATAATTGTGTCTGCTTAATAGTAATTCATAAAAATAATCAAACGCTTGGTTTTCATTATCCAATTCTTTAATGATAAAGTGCCCTCCACGTTCCATTGTCTCATAAATTTTCCATACCCCATCATCAAAGGCACAACCCATTACGAGAGGTTCATCAGTTATATTATCAAGTACAATAATGTATTCACCAGTATTAATTTTTTCGGATTTAATTTTCCTTTGAAACTCCTTTTTAGTCATTATTGATCCTCCTCTAGTAATTTGATATAACTCCAATCATTTCTAACATTTCTGCATTCAAAGGGGTTACAATTTGTTCAGCTCCACCTGTCATTAACACCTCACCTGTAGAACTGCTAGACCATGGTGCAGCATTACCTTTCAGACCATATGTTGCATCAATGTCTCCAATGGTTGACTTTGTATTGTCTAAAAATCTATCGTAATGTGCTTTAAACCTGTCGAATTCAATGTTAGAAATGGGATCCTTTCCGTTAGCTACCACAAGTTTATTTAATTCCTCAAAATTCCCATCTTTTATAGAGTCTATGGCGTTGAAATATGGTTCATTAGCAAAGGTACCGACATGTCGTGCCTCTGGATTTTCCAGATAAGGGATTGCACGTTGATCATAGGAATAGGGTAGTTCGTTATCAGGTAAGGTAGTAAAATTTTCTCCAGCCTTTCCACCAATTCTATCCCATTGCTCCGGTAAGTAATTATTTCTATTAATAGGTTGTATTTTGTCTTCTATAAAGCCCATTTTATTTGGCCAATCTATAATCATTCTGCCATTAGGTCCAAATCCTTCTGGTTTTAAATACTTTTTATCTGATACAACTGTTACATCACCTTTAATCTCCCCTAATTCTTTATATGCCTCATGAATCTTTGCTAGTTTTTGATCCGTGGATAAGTCAGTTCTTTTACCAATTTCATTAATATAATTAAAATATTCACCTACGTTTTTGAATTCAATACTTTTTGCGCCTTTTCCTCCAACATTCACACCCTCAGCCTTACTCAACGTTGCCCGAATCTTATTCTCAAACGTATGCGTATTCTGTACTGGCATACGTACATTGCCTGCACCATCCATCGCGAGCATTTGCCGGGATGAAGGGATGTTTTTCGCTTGGGTAACGGCGGAGTCCATTACCTTTCCTGCGCCAACAGCACCTTTTGCCAGTTTATCCTTCGCTACATTGGAGGCATCTTTCATTGCCGCACCGGCACTCTTTAATCGGGTACTGGCCTGTTTTCCTGCTGTGACCGTCATGTCGCCCACATGCTTGATTTCTTGCTTTATGCTGGATTTGATACCTGTCTTCAACCCAAACTGCGCCATATCTGTCCCAAGATTTGCCACTCGTACGGCGCTGCTAAATTTCGTAAGACCGCCAACGCCAGGAACAATATCTAATGGACTAAGCGCGCCGCGGACCCATCGCTCACCTGTCCCTAATTCTCGACGGATACCCAATCTTCGCCGGATATGGCAGACCCCAATTCCAGGGCACCGTATCCCGCACCAAGTGCCAGCCCTGTTGGGGGACAGACAATTGTGGCTCCTACAATGACAACTAACGCAGCAACATTTACCCAAAACTCCTTTTTATGCTGTTGATCCTTAATCGATTCGTATTCAAAAGCATGCATGTTCACTGCTGCCTGTTGATAATCTTCCTGTGAGAGATCCTCATCCGGATTTTCTACTTTCCATGCTTCATATTCCGTTTTTATTTGGTCGGCATAGAAGTTATCCCCGCTAAATAAATCGTCCAGACTTACTTCTGTTTTGGGGACTTCTTGTGTTTGCTGGATTCCATATTCCTGATAGATAACCTTCTCTTCCGTTGCTCCAATCCGGTTATCTGTTGTATAATCAGAGATAGTTGCATCACGCGTGACTTCTACGAAGTTTAACGCTATCTTTAGACATCCAACCAATCCAGTGATCACGATCTACTCTGGGGAGTTTAAGTTTATCACCCAAAAATATGGAACCTGTTGACACTTGGTATTTTTCCCCCCTTTCCTGTGCAATCCAAACCCTTTCATCCTGTATAATTCCATAAGGTGTAATATTTACACAATCTTTAGCGTAAAAGCATATACTAAGAGTTTGATAGGTAGAATTTATCTAGTATGCTTTACCATGCTTTTTTAGTTCCCCTGTGTTGAGGTCAATAGCAAAATTCCAATCTTCCCATCCATGATTAATATCCTTAGAGCATACTACTACAGGACCTATATTATGATGCGTTACATATGCAAAATCATATCCTGGTGGAGGGGAGATATCTAATATCTTATCTCCATTTTTTTTAAATAAAACCAACTTATTACTTTTTTCATCTATTGCTAATACTTGGTCCAATTCCTCTAAAACAATTGCGCTTTCTACTGAAATATTCGTCACATTTATTAACTCTTTATTTGCTCTCCATGAAATCACGTTATCTTCCTTGTTCAAGATTAAGTTATGAATCATAAATTACAACCTCCTTTATAAATACAATCAGTATGGTTTTATTTCCTTTAAGAATAACTTTATAAATTACTTTATTTTAGCTTCAGAAACAACTTTTAAATATTGCATTATTTCATTTCTAGGTACATTAAAATTCACCTGTGAAGCCCCGCCCAATAAAAGTTTATCTAAACTTAAATCAATTTGGGGGCCCACTGGGCCGGATAATACAGGTAGTTCTTTAACTACTTCGTAGGTCACAACTGTATCAATATCTTTTTTCCAATCCTTTTTCACTGCCAAATTATCCCGCACAAAATTCACATCTGAAATACCATCTATCGTTCCGAAACCCCCTGGCCTACTAGAGGGTTGCCCAGGAGATAATGCCATATTTATTTTTGTACCTTTCTCTAAATTAACTTTTTCCGGAACAAATCCTTCTGGCCAAGGGGATTGTTCGTTTATCAACTTGATATATGAATCTTTGATTTCTTCAACTGTTTTATTTCCATCCATTGATACTTCTAAAAATTGGTTCCAGGTATTTTGGGATCCGTGATTTATAGCCTCTTTATTTATTCCTCTCATATTTATTCTGGAATGAAGTTCCTCCGAGGTAAGCCTACCGTATTTATTTCTTAAATACTCCATTCTACTTCTACTAATGTCTCCACCAACATTCACACCCTCAGCCTTACTCAACGTTGCCCGAATCTTATTCTCAAACGTATGCGAATTCTCTGCTGGCATACGTACATTGCCTGCACCATCCATCGCGAGCATTTGCCGGGATGAAGGGATGTTTTTCGCTTGGGTAACGGCGGAGTCCATTACCTTTCCTGCGCCAACAGCACCTTTTGCCAGTTTATCCTTCGCTACATTGGAGGCATCTTTCATTGCCGCACCGGCACTCTTTAATCGGGTACTGGCCTGTTTTCCTGCTGTGACCGTCATGTCGCCCACATGCTTGATTTCTTGCTTTATGCTGGTTTTAATACCTGTCTTTAAACCGAATTGTGCCATATCTGTCCCAAGATTTACCACTCGTACGGCGCTGCTAAATTTAGTTAGACCGCCAACGCCAGGGACAATATCTAATGGACTAAGCGCGCCGCGGATCCATCGCTCACCTGTCCCTAATTCTCGGCCGGATACCCAATCTTCACCGGATATAGCAGATCCCAATTCCAAAGCACCGTATCCCGCTCCAAGTGCCAGCCCTGCCGGAGGACAGACAATTGTGGCTCCTACAATAACAACCAACGCAGCAATATTTACCCAAAACTCCTTATTATGCTGTTGATCCTTAATCGATTCGTATTCAAAAGCATGCATGTTCACTGCTGCCTGTTGATAATCTTCCTGTGAGAGATCCTCATCCGGGTTTTCTACTTTCCATGCTTCATATTCCGTTTTTATTTGGTCGGCATAGAAATTATCTCCGCTGAATAAATCGTCGATGCTTACTTCTGTTTTAGGTACCTCTTGTTTTTCCTGGACGCCATAACCCTGGTAAATTATTTTCTCTTCCGTTGCTCCAATCCGGTTGTCTGTTGTATAATCAGAGATAGTTGCATCACGCATTGCCTCCACGAAAGCATCAATATCTTCGTAAAATGGCTGGTCAATCGTACTGTCAACGATGTCCCCAACCTTGCCGCTAAAGCCATGCATCACTTTAAAATCATCAAAAAGCCCTTGATACTTCTTCTCCCGATTAACATGGCTAAAAGAAACGACCCCATCCACATCATATTTGCCAACATCTGATTCTGCATCTTCCAGATTTTTCGTTACATCCTTCAGATCATCAATCATGCCCTTTCCCCAAGCACCCAGGCCAATAAGATCACCGATACTGTCTTTCACCTTTTCCCATTCTTCGGGAATGTATTTTACATCCATCCTATCAGACCTCCAGTTTGGCTATGATTTGCTCAGCAACTGCTTGGTCTGCTTCGATCATTTTGTTTAACACATCAATCACAAGCGTCGATGCCCGAACATAGTTCTCATATAAGTCATTTAATTTTTCATTCGCATCCGCAAATACTTCCATTGATTCTTTCGCTTTACCAGCCTTATAGAAATTCAACTTACCCAGCTTTTCAATGTTGGGTGTTGTGTTGCTTTCTAATTCCGTTATAATGTCTTGCAATTGATTATAAATAGTGGTTATTTCGTCCGGGCTAATGTCAATCGTTACACCAGCCCCTGCCCCGGCGCCTGCACCACTAACGGCTAATTGTACCATTTTTACTGTGCCTCCTTGTAAGGGAATTCCATTTCATCAAAGAGCACTTTCAAAAACCAATATTGACTGACATGATAGTATTTTTTTTGAACCGTATTAACCATAAATAACTTCTCATCTTTGACAAAGATTAACCATTGCTGGTAATATGCCGGATTCGTACTTTCCTGAACGACCTCTTTAAGATGAAACTTCTCTAGATTAATTAGCATATTACTTGGTTCAAATTGTTCAATCGCTCGTCTTTCCTTGTTAGACAGTTCTTGCTTCAAAAAATGCTTTTCCTTTTCTTGCGGCTCTCTTGTTATAATCGGGAACTTTTCCCCTAACATCTTTAATACGATGGCCTTTGATACAACAAAAAGTTTATATAAACGCTTTTCTTCTATTTCTACCAAAATAATCAATTCATCATCATTATTTTCTCGGAATGCAAACATTAAATTATTGATCCGAACGTACTTTTTGCTTTGATGGTAATACTCAAGAGCTTTAATAATTATTGCTCCACCGTCTGTTATTTTTCCATCTTCGGTGAGGATCTTCTTCTCTACTAAACGATTATGCGCCTCTTCAAATATTTCTTCTCCCTGTAATTGATACACTTGTTTCTCAGGGAGACCAAAAAGCACATTCCCGCCGAATGCTGCGGCCAAAAGATATAGTTCCGGTACATTAAACGTATCTGTCGCATGTGTCATAAGTTCTTCACTTCTTTCACCGAACTATCTTGTTTAAAATCATTCATATATGATTCCAGATTGTTTAACGCTTTTGTCTGCAATGCCACGGCTGATTTTAAATCGTTATGATATTTAGAAATAATATCTATATAGCTTAAGAACGTATCTCGTGATTTGCCCTTCCAATTTGCTGACTCCACATAGGAAATCAGTTTGTCGCACTGTTCATAAGATGTTTTAATGGATGACTCTAAAGCATCTGCGGCAATTTTAGCCTCGTTTAATTTCTCTCCATCGATTTCAACCTTAGACATTAAACCATCCCCCTACTTTATCCGCCAGTTCTTTTAATTCCTTCTCTCGTTTTTCCTTTGCTTCCTCTGCCTCTTTTATCGCTAAGTCTTTATAATGTTCATATTGCTGATAAGCTTGATTAGTAGCCGTTTCAAGCTGGCTAAGCTTATCTTTTTCATAATTAAAATATTTGTTTAGTTCTGCGTTGAGCTCCATTCGCTTCGCCTCGAAATCATCACTTGGTATCTTGGAAGCGTATAAATAAGGCATGGAGCTCGTGTAACTTTGATAGGATGATTCTGCATCACTTACCTTCTTATTATGCTCGGCCTGAGCAGCTTTGAGTTTTTCATATAACTTATAATAATCATCTCTTTTCTTTTCTGTATCGGTATCAAATAAGCCAAAAAACATTGCAACCACGTCCTCTCATATTTTATTTAGGGGGTATTGCAATTTTGATTTTTTCTGCCTTACCATGCTGTATATAATATGCTTCATATGGAAGCAAACTTTTTTCCCGGTATGTTCTGCCTACAACTTCCAAAATATTTTGATCAGCAATACGGCCAATTAACACGCCGCTTTTTTGTTTTTTCACTACTTTGGTAAGATCATCATATAATCGATTGATCGAGCTATGAACAGCACCGATAATAAAATGAATTCCCATTCGTGGACCATTTTCGATAAGTTTTGCGAAATTTGACTGGATCGTTGTTGAAGAATTTTCAATGACAAATAAGACATCTGTTATCAAAACAATCATCGGGCGAATTTCCTGAAGAAAGTCATTGATGGTTGCACGCCCATCTGTCGTATTTTGTATATCCTTAAATGCATCCTCTCTTGCCTCAAATAAATTTTGTAATTGATCGATCAGTTCTTCCATGGATACGGCTCCATCTGCATAAATATCTACATTTTTCTTGTAAATACCAAATCTTGATGACGTATTATCAATCAATCCAACATCAATTTTTTCATTCATGGAGATGCTTGTAATAAGCGTCAAATACGTCTGTTCGATTGGATCTAACAGTTCACCTAAAACTAATGTATTTTGATCATCCATCACATTTAATTCCACAGGCTTTACATCCTCAAGATCAACCGCAAAAGGTATCTTTCCATTTGTAAGCATTGTTTTCGTATCTTGTTTTTTTATTAATGCTGAGAATTCTAATCTTTCCGGTACCATCGGAATATCCTCAGGCCGCTCTCCATCCCAATATGCATCCATCTCTTTCGCCGTCTCCTGAATGGCATCAATAATCGCTAACGCCTCTGCTCCTTCTGCAGGCAGCATCGTCTGGAACAATGCAGGTTCCTCTACTTTAATCAGCCCGCGTCCAGCAATTTCTTCAATTTCTAAATCGGTCTTGCCGACAATCGAGCGTGCTTCCATTTGGTCAATTAAGTACAGAACAACCTGCAATTTAATATTAGAGATTAATGGCATTTTCATGGCGTTTTGGCGACCGGCACTGATTGCTAAATGAATACCGATACTAGCACCTTCCCGGGCGATTTGTGTAATGACCCGATCAAATTCTTCATTGAAATCTGCTTCTCGAACCGTGTCATAGTTATCAATCACGATAAAAAGATTCGGAACGGTTTCGCCACTTGCTTGTTCATACATTTCAATATTAGCTACACCATATTGGCTGAGCTTTTGTTTACGCTCTTTGATGGTGTTCGTTACCAGGCGAATCCACTTACCGATTTTTTCCACCTCATCAACTAACATGGTATCGGCTACATGTGGCAGGTTTTTCAGTGGCAATAACCCGTTCGTGCCAAAATCCAGTAAGTACACATGCAGATGTTCTGGATTATGCTGTCTTACCAAATCCATGACCAGTGTTTGCAGGAAGGTCGATTTTCCATATCCTGGACTGGAGAACACGGCGATATGGCCATTCTTCGTTAAATCGATTGTTAATGGATTCTGCGCCTGTAATTCTGGCTGATCTAATAAACCAATCGTTGCGTGTAGAGCTTTTTTTGGTTCCTGCCATGCTTCCGTATAGTTAACCGGATGAAGATCGCATGAATCGATCCGTTCTGGTAATGGCGGTAACCATGGCCGTGGCAACGGTTCAATGTGCTGTGCTTCGGTATAGTCGTGGATATAGTCAATAACGGCATCCAGTTCCGTTGGTACCTTTTCAATGTCGTCTTTCTTTTCCAATCCGCTTAAATCTTCGGTTAGAATATCGTATTGCCCTAAATCATTAATCGCGTAGATCGTTGTATCGATTAATTCATGATCATCCTTATCCGGTACATAGTCCGCTCCACTCCAAGCACTCTGGAATAATTCATAGATTTCATTATTTCCAACCTGCAAATACGCACGCCCCGGTAAGGTGATCTCCGCTGCATCAGGCGTTTTTAATACCTCATTCGAATCACTGGCATTTTGCACCTTGAGTGCCAGCTTGAACTTGGAGTTCGACCAGATTTGATCATCGACAACCCCGCTTGGCTTCTGTGTTGCCAAAATCAGGTGAATCCCTAAAGAACGGCCGATTCGTGCTGTCGACACCAGTTCCTTCATGAAATCCGGCTGTTCTGCTTTCAATTCGGCAAACTCATCAGAAATCAAGAACAGATGAGGCATCGGTTCACTTGCTTCCCCTTGTTTATAAAGCTTTTGATATTGGTTAATATGGTTGACATCGTGTTCGCCGAATAAGCGCTGGCGTTTTTGCAATTCAGCCTTGATCGATGCTAATGCACGCATCGATTGTGCCCGGTCCAGGTTGGTGATTGTTCCCAGTAAGTGCGGCATATTCCTGAATAAATTTGCCATCCCGCCACCTTTATAGTCAATCAATAAAAAGGAAACTTCATACGGGTGGAAATTCACCGCAAGCGAAATAATATAGGATTGAATGATTTCTGATTTACCAGAACCGGTTGTACCGGCAACTAACCCGTGCGGACCATGGGCCTTTTCATGCAGATTCAGCTGCACAATATCGTCCTTGCCGCGCAAACCCAGAGGAACTGCCATCGTTTTGTATGTTTCATTTTGCTCCCAACGCTGCGCTAGCCCTAATTGCTCTACCTTCTCGACACCATACATCTCCAAAAAGGTGACACTTTCCGGAATGGAGTTTTTCAAGCTTTGTAAATGATTGAGCGGTGCCAAAGCCCGTGATACATCTTCCTTATTAAAACCTGCTGGGAAGTGATCCGGAACAAATCCCCGGTTCACCAGCTCGCCTTCTTCCAAAATTATATTTCCGGTTTTAGCGTCACGAATATCAATAACGGTTTTTACATGCTCTGGCAATGACTGCATAACGTCTTGCACAAATACGAGGGACACACCTAACTCACTCGGATCTTCATTGAAAAATTCCATAATCGTATGATCCAAAATTAACTTTTCATCGGTAATCAATACAACATAATGTGGTGAAAAGTAAGTTATTTCGTTCTGATTACTTTTTTCGTCCAATACCAGCCGGCGTTCTTTTAATACCTGATACATGGAGTGCAAGACCTGATCACGCGATCGTTCGTGATACACAAATCCCCGAACATTCAAATCTTGCAAGCTAGCATGCGGAAGCCAGCGCATCCAGCCCCAGTCTGCCTTCTCTTCTTCTGGGAAAATCGTAATGAATTGTACATCATGATAACTTTGAAACAAGGCGATTTGCATCACCAGCAGTTGTAATTGTTCCAGCACCAGCTCCCTTTGCCCAATATAACCGACAGGTCCTTTCATGATTGATGTCACGACAGGAACGTTTGTTAAACCCTTGTATTGGGTAAGCAATTGACGTGCTAGATCTACCAGTTCATCCTTGTCTTGGGTAAACTCTTCTTCCTTAAATTCTATCTCAAAGCTGGTATTCACCTTCCCTAATCCCGTGCGAAAGTGTAAAAAATCATGGTGAAACATCGTCTTCTCATATGTTCTTGCATCAACCTCTAATACCATTTCCCGAATTTGCTTGATATCTGGATAATGGTATTCCAGTGCATGACGCTGTTCCTCACTTGCATGGTATAATTCTTTCATTTTCCGCTGCAAATATTCCCGGTAGGTTTTATCACGGTGTTTCATATCCGCTTTATATTTCCGCACACTTTTTATATAAGAAGTAATTGAAAAAATGATCGTTGTTACTGTCATAGCAAGCATTACAATAATATAAATACCGCGTGGCTGAACCAGTGTAATAATCACCAGTGCCGCAATCATGACTAAAGGCGGTACAATCGTTCGAGCTAATTGTTCACTCGGTTTCGATGGCTTATTTGATGGTTTAGCAATCGTACGCTTATCTTCTGGTTCCCGGTAAATGATACGGGGTGATCGATGATAATCAGGATATTCTTCACCAAAATAGTTATCTGCTTTTACGAGGGGAACCAATTTGGATGCTATCTGCTTTTTCGGCGTTTGAATCTGGATATCATCCCTGCGAACCAGAACCATCACCCCGTCAAAGAAAAGCTGATCACCAGGTGTGAGCTGAATATACCCATTCACTCGAGAAAAATTATGGTAAATATCTCCTTCATGTACTTCTAAATAAAAGTTTTCACCGTCATGATCGCGAAGCAAAATAAAATCCACGGTTACGTCCGCAATCGTAACGTCATCATAATCATGCGTACCAAATGTGATACTCCGTTTTCCAGCTATATCATATATATGACTTTCCGTTGCATCTGTTAAATAAAAATGGATCGGCAGCTCGCCAGTTACTGTCAGCTGTTCATTTATATGTAATAGATGGTCGTCAATATGACATACATCCCCGTCCCAAGATACGTTGACAGAACGATCAAGCGAAAAAAAGGTCATCGCATCCGCCCGCTCATTGCCCACCGTTAATTCTTTAGGGGTTTCATCGGGTAAATGGCATTTATGTAATTGATCACCATAGCTTACCATCAGTGTTTTCTGTGCCATCTGTGTTTCTTCCTCTCTAAACCTATCTATCTTATATGTATAGAAGATGTTCAAAAAGTGAGCAAACCAAAAAGCTTAAATCTCACTTCCTGTTGCTTTTACATTTGACACCTTTTGAACACCTTGTTATGAATCTTTCTTTGACTTCTTATCCTTTTTTACATCGGAGGTTTGTTTTTCTTTGTCTTCTTTATCTTTTGTTTTATCGTTTGTTTCATCCGTTTCGTCTGCAGTCCGCTCATCTGATTGTTCCGTACTTTGATCCTGTGTACGCTCCCCATTTGCGCTCTCGGAATTGGCTGGTTCGTCTGTATCGTTATCATCGGGTTCCAACTTGTATTCTTCTTGATACTTTTCCAATTGATCCTGTAAATCGCTCACCTTTTCATCACGTTCGGTACCACTTAAATTTGGATCATTCTTTGCCGCTTCCATCTGTTTAATCAATCCATGCATGATCAACACTGGGTCATCGATATATTTTGCCTTTTCAAGGGATTCATCCAAGTCACCCCGGCCATTATAAATCCAATATAGTAAATAATTCTCGTCACTCTTCAGGCTAACATTTTTCATAATGTTTTCTTTGTCTTGATCCGATAAATGCTCCACGGAAATATAGGAATAGGCCAAAATATATTTGGTTGCTTCCGGTAGCTTTTCGGCGTTTTCGCCCTCCAGTGTTGTAATTACTTCACCATAGTCAGATGCAAGGAACCGATCATGGGCATCTAACAATGTATGTTGATATGGAAGAGTTACAAATCCAAAGTAAGCAAGTGGTGCGGCCAGTAAGACAGCAACAACGATCATAATAATAGATAACTGTTTAAATAGACGAAAACGTTTGATTGGAACAATTTGCATCTGTCGCTCTGTTTTCTTCTGTTCCTGCTTATAACTCTCCTCCAAAAGGGTAATCAGCTGACTAAGATCGGTCATTTCGCCAACCTGGCGTTCAAATTCTGTCTCTTTCGCATTTTCCAGTGCTCCATTATATAGCTGGTCAAACGTATATTTCTTGGAGAAAAGGGCGATGCTAAAGGCTTTTAATTGTTTAAGAAAACCTTGTTCAGTCATTATAAACGGGGGAACGACATCACGAATCCCCCGATAAATAATGGATGGCAGTAAATTGTCATCAAACACAAGGTTATCTGGATGAAGGAAAAATGTTATTCTGGTCGCTAAATACTTTTCGATTCGAGCCACATTACATAACAGTCGTAATTTTTCATTTCGAGGAAGCTCTTTCAGGTCTTCCCATTTCTTCTTTTCCTGATCAACAATAAATGAAAAGGCAAACGAATCCCCTTCTTCCTTCACATCTACTGGTACAAACGCATCATCTGGCGCCTCCGTTATCAAGCCCATTTGCCGAATATCCCTGGCCTGTGTCTGTGATTTAGCCAGTCGCAGCTGCCAAATATCTTCTTCGATCGTAAATTGGAGTGTGAGCGTGTCAAACTCCATCGTTTTTTCCTTCATTTCCCTTGACTCCTTCACAACCGTGTAATCGTGCTGATGTAGATTCCTTCAGCACGGATAAAGTGAAACTTCATACAGTGGGGCTCTTTCCCCGCTGTATGTTAGTTGAACAGAATCGGACCTTTACGGGCAGTTGACTCCCACTTACCCTTTGTTGATTTCATCCCAAAATATTGAAGTGGGAGTCTTACTGCCCGTTAAGAGTGGGACAAATGCATCCAAGCATTTGCTTACAAAACAGTCAAAATATCCCCATTGGCTACCGGATAATCGATCAGCATGTCATCATCTGCTAACAGTAAGTCCTTGGTGATTACTTTAATAGCAAAGCGTGAATCATCGATCATCTCAAGCTTCAATGTCTCCATTACATTCAGCAGAAGCTGTTTGACTGGCAATTGTACAGGGATGCGTAAATCATATGTGCCACCACTCGCGCGATTACTAAAATCAATAGTCACATTGATATGTGTATCACGTAACATCTTCCACTCTCCTAATCCGTCAGTTTCCGCATCATGATATAAACTCCCCCGCAAACGATACAAGCGATTCCTGTCAGCCCAGCCAAAAGTACATTATTGAACCATGAATTGCCTTGTTCGTCCTGATCTTCGTTATCAGTTGTTTCCGGAGTCGTGTATTCCGCTGTAAACAGGGATTGCTTCACATCTTTAATCGTTGTATCTGTTTGAGGATCCATCGTAAATAATGAATGTTCCAGATCCTCGATTGATTCCTTGTCTTCTGTTTTTACGGAGTCAATCTTTTTCTTTGTTTCTTCCTTGAATAGTTCCGGAAACTTTTTCTCCAGCTCTGTTTCCGTTGTCTTTTCGGTATTCTTTTTCTTTCCCTCAACAATTCGATCGATTTTCCATTGCAGTTTGCCTTTGTTTTCCTGGCTGTCATTTGCTGATACCGTAAAAGGCAGTATCAGCAACAAACAGCTTAAACAAAGTGACAGGATACTAATTTGCTTTAGCAATCTTTTCATCATCTGTCGCCTCTTTCCCTGGAGAACGATGTAAGACAAGTAAATTAGCCAGTGCACCAAGCAGGATAATCCCGATCATAACGAAAACAGCCAGTGGATAATCCGCAGCTCCTTGTGCCGCTTTCGTTAGTAATGACTCCACATATTGTAACGGTGAATACGTGCGTAATTGTTCCACACCAGAAAAGCTTGATCCGATTGCTTTGGTTAAGAATAAATACATGCTCAACATCACAAGCAGGATAAACATCCCAACCATTTTCAACTGTCTCAATAGATAAGCTGATACTAGCAACATTGCGAGCATAATTCCGGTTAGCAACGCGGTCCATACGATGAGTTTTCCTTCCGTTATATCCAGGAAGTACCCAGAAAGCAAGCCAATGAGTAACCCTTCAACAATACCAATAGCCGCCGTTATTCCAGTTATCAAGCCATTTTTCCCCATCAGGGACTGCTCAGATTCAAATTGATCTGCCGCTAACCGTCGTTGATTGTTTACCGAAATAACGTACGCCGTGAACAATGCAACAATGAAACAAATTAATACTAGGAAATATGGGGTAAATGTATCTCCCGCCACGATAATTCCTTTATTCTTTGTTTGTACCGGATTGGAAAGAAAATCATACAGATCCTCGTTCTGCCGGTCACCAATTCGGCTATTTGCCAACACATCGGCAAAATTATCCGCGAATTCCTGGTCATCCAGTAACTTATCGGTCATATTAACCGATAACGTTTCTGCCTGATTTACTAGATCAACACCACTTTGCTGGATCTGATTTGCCTGATCATCGATGTTATCAAATGTTTGATAGACATGTTCAGCAGAACCCAAATTCCCTGATGCTTGATCAGCAAGTGACTGACTCTGCATTAACAGCGGCTGGAATTCTTCACCGAGCGACATCACGGCTGTATACTCATCATCGTTATGCTTTTGAATTTCCGTTTGCCCTTCAACCAGGTTCAAACTGTTTTCACGCCAATTCGTGATGTTGTCTAGTGTTTGGTTTAAACTTCCATTCATCACTTCCGCTGCATCCGCGGTTTTAGAAACTTTTTGAACTAACTGTTCTGCTTTCCTATCTGTTTTTTCAATAAAGGCTTGATAATCATTGATTTGCTTTTGAAGTTTGTTAAGTGGTTTACTAATTTCATCGGTAACCTTTTGTTTTATTTCACCAACAACATAATCCGTAAGTAACTCACCAACATTTTTCTTATTAAATAGATAGTACAATGAGTCCTCTGTTGCCACATCCGAAAGTTTCTTTCCACTTAAGTCTCCACGTAACTCCTCACTCTCCATATTCAGACCAAAATATGAACTATATAATGTTAGCAATCTTTGATATGGCGCTATTGTATTATTTGCTGCATTTATTAGATCTTCCGTAGCTTTGTCAATTACGGGCTTCTTAACTACGTGCACAACATGGTTATGTTTTATCTTTACTTTTTCAGGCTTTTTCTCCTCTTCTTTTTGACCCTCTACTGGATCAGAGTCATCTTCTTCAACGTTATTTGTTTCACCGCCGCTTTGATCTTTATCTAGACCTGCATTTTCCCCTTCGCCTTGGTCATCAGACTTATCCTTATCCGTTTGACCATCATTAGTTTCACTATTTTCTCCATTATTGGACTCGTCAACTTGCTCCGACTCTCCACTCTCTGTTTCGTCTTCTGCTTGTGGTTTCTCTTTCTGTTGGCTATCCACTTCACCCTCTACGGTAGTACTAGCAACTAATGGAACTTCCACTGATTCAATCAATGCCGTTGGTTTATGATCCTCAATATCTTCTTTTTTCGTTGCATCTATTTGATCTAAACTCCACTTCCATTTAACAGGTTTAAAAACATCAAAGTCTTTATCTTCTAACTTAAGTGAAAGGTGTACTTTGAATTCCCCCGCTTGTTTGGTATCAATCCATACTTTCTTAGCATTATAGGAATGGAATACATCACCACTAGGAGTTTCAACAGATAAATCTTGTATCGAAAATGCTTCAGGTATATCATGCAATTTAAGAATTCGCCATCGCTTTTTACTCTCAGGCAATTCAACAGTATCCGTCATCGTAACTCCATTATCTATCAAATGCTGCCTA
This sequence comes from Lentibacillus songyuanensis, assembly GCF_039548255.1. Lineage (NCBI taxonomy): Bacteria > Bacillati > Bacillota > Bacilli > Caryophanales > Bacillaceae > Lentibacillus > Lentibacillus songyuanensis. The sequence goes on along the minus strand of NZ_JBCLVH010000004.1, from coordinate 86,640 downwards.
AGCTCTTGAATGTTTAATATCTCTTCATTTTCAGAAATAGATACCTGGTTAAACGCTTCATCTTCATTGTACTTTTCCGTTACCGTAATAACATTATTGATTTCATTTATTGTTTTTTGGGAAAGACCAGTATTGTTGATCTTTTCTTGATCTAATGTCGGCAACCTTTTAATCTGACTTTCTATATATTCCCTGTTTTTCTTATCTGGAGCTTTAAATAGTTCTTTTAATTTGTCATTATTAGCATTACCAATCAAATTCGACAACTTTTTTTCTACATTTTCATCAATTACCTTGGATGTTAACAAATTATCCAAATTCTCTTGTGCCTGGCTAACTGTTTGAAGTGCTGTATCTAAACGTGTCCGTAAGTTTGCGGTATCTGTAGCAATACTTCTCATTTCACGATCTGAGTTCTCTTCACGCTTTTGAAATTGTGCATTTATCTGATTATTAGCTTCAACTAATTGATTAAGCTGTTCTTCCACATCACCACTGCTCAACCCATCGTTATACTGGTTAAGCTGATCAAGAAAATCCATGGATAATACGTTATTTGCTTTATGCAACTTGGACGTATCTTCAATATTTGACAGATAGTTATTACCCGACTCGACACCATCTGCCAAATTATCTTCAAAGGAGTTCAGTGTGTCTTCTAAACTACTAAAACTATCCTTTGATATTGCGGTATTATCTTTAACCGCACCAAACTGGTTGGTGTAATTTGCAAGCGGATTTTGAATGGAAGTATTATAGGTATTTGTATGTTCCGCTTCCTTATCAATAATTTCACCTATATTGTCTTGGGCATCTTGCAGGTTACCAATCACACTTGCAAAATACACATCAATAATTCTGCGGTTAAAATCGTTCAACACTGAACTGGCAGTTTCCTCCGCTTGTGCCCGTACATCGTCATTTTCAGAGGCATTAATCTTATAATTCAATACAACATGCTCTGGTGATTCGGAATCGATCGACAATGCCTTTTGCGTGAAATCATTTGGAATGACAATCATCATATCATATGTATTTCGCTCCAGTCCGCTCTGGGCAACGCCGCGACTAACGACATACCAATCATGGTCATTGTTCTTATCCATACTCTTAACAAATGCATCACCAAAATCCAACTCATTATGGTTAAAGTTGGCACCTTCATCCTCGTTAACTAGGGCTATAGCCATCGTCTTGACATCGTTTTCTTCTTCACCTTTCGTAACATGGTTTAACGATAGGTACGTTAGTCCCGAGGCAAGTGCAAGCATTAACACCAGGAACAGCAACAAGCCTTTATATCCTTTTCTCATTTTACATACAACTCCTGCTTATTCTATATGATAGTAAAAAATAATAGCTTCATAACATTTTGACCTTGATTGGGAGAATCCAAATAAATAGAGGATTTAATAATATGAGCTACACAACAATTGTCGTGTAGCTCATGGACAGTGACGAATGGACAGATTTCACTTGTTCCCCACAAAAATAGTCTTTTCTTAGCGAAGACCGAAATTTTGTGCCAAAGCTTCATCCTGTTGAGCCACTGCATCAGCTGTTTTCTCTAATTGCAGCTGAATATCTCGCATTAACTGTTCGAAGTCTTGTACTTTAGGCCGTAACTGAGCAAACTGCTCATCAAAACGTTCAAAAGCACGACCAGACCATTGACCACTTAACTCTGATTGCAAGCTTTCCAATTTGCTTAGAACATCCTGGATCTGGTCCGCACCTTCACCATACCGTTTCGCCTGTCCCTGCAGCTCATCCGGTGTCATTTTAATTTGTCCTGCCATACTCTCCATCTCCCTTATAAGTAATTAAACGACATAAAACAAATAGAAACAAAAGAAAACTAAACTGCTTCCTTATTTAATCCTAATAATCCAGTTTCACCATGTCAACTGAGATTTTCGAAACTTTTTCCAAATCTAGGATTATATACCTATATATAATTTGAAATAAACCTTTTTTCAAAAAAATGATTACAAATGCCTACGAAATTCTGATGGTATTTATTAAGACTTTCTAACTAAAAATTAGTCTTAATTCAGTGTATTTACTTATTTAGTAACAAAAAAAGAGCGCCTATGCACTCTTTTATTTCATTTGCTTTGCAAACAAGCCTTTCAATATTTGGTTACCTGGTTTGTTGGGGACTTCATGATGGTGACGACATCTTGGCTCATATGCCTCCGACGCCCCGACTAAAATGGTTGGATCATCGTACGAGGCAGGTTTGCCATCGATTAGCCGTTGCGTTCGGCTTGCGGGGGATCCACAAATCGGACAAATAGCGTTTAGTTTGGTTACCGACTCACTTAAGGCCATTAACTCTGGCATTGGACCAAATGGCTCTCCGCGGAAATTCGTATCCAGTCCGGCGACAATCACTCGGATTCCATTATTTGCAAGCTCATCAATAACTGCAACAATATTTCTATCAAAAAACTGTACCTCGTCAATCCCAATGACATCTATATCTTTGTCGATGTTCTCCAGGATTTCTTCTGAACTGCTGATTGGACGTGCAATGGCAGAGGAACCATCATGAGAAACAATTGATTTCTCCCCATAGCGATCATCAATCGCCGGTTTGAAGACCCGTACCGTTAAATTCCCATATGTTGCACGGCGGACCCGTCGAATGAGTTCCTCAGACTTACCGGAAAACATGCTGCCGCAAATCACCTCTACCCAACCAGTTTGTTTCATGACATACATGAGCGGGTCTCCCTTCTAATTTCAGTCAGCCGTATGTAGTTACTATACCACTATACCGGACATTCATCATTTACTTTTTACATTTTAAAACGAAAAAAACAGGCAACGTTTAGACAATTTGCCTGTTTTTTGGATCTTAAGAAAATGTGGTGCTTGCTGTTGACTTAGCTGCCAACGGATATGCATCACTTTGCTAAGTCTTTTAAGCTTCTGACCAGTCGACCAGTCGCCCTGCCTTTTTATTTCAATCCAGCTTCGGCTCCCAGAAGCTGCCGTCATAAGCAATAGACATTCCAAACGCCAAAGACCGGCGTTTTCCGGTCTCTTGCTTATGCGTCCGCTTCTAACCGGTCACCTCAGCTTTTTATTTCAATCTGGTTCCGTGGGCTAGCGGTTCAAGCAAGCCTACTCCACTTTTTATTTCATATTATATTTTTTCTTGAATCGGTCTACACGGCCGCCGACTTTGTCTGCTTTTTGCTTGCCTGTGTAGAATGGATGGGACTCTGAAGAAATTTCGACACGAATCAATGGGTATGTGTTGCCATCTTCCCATTCAATTGTTTCTTCCGAGTTCTGTGTCGAACCACTCAAGAATTTAAAATCTGAGCTAGTATCAAGAAATACAACTTTTCTGTACTCTGGATGGATATCCTTTTTCATGTTCTTTCCACTCCTTTTTGCCCTGAGTCCTTAAGAAACAGAGTTATTGTAAGAGCCGTCATAGGTATTATTAACCTTATCTAAACTCACATAAAGAGATTATACCAGTGTGCACTGCTGATTGCAAGAGCACGAGACTGATTTGTCTATCGTTTCGTTCCGCGGCGTTTCATATCCTCGTCAAGCTGCTGGAGGAATTCTTCATTATTTTTCGAAGCACGCAATCGTTTTAAGAAGCGGTCAAGAAAATCATTTGAATCCTGCATGGTTTTACGGATTGCCCAGATTTTGTCTAAGTGACCTTTGTCTACCAGCAATTCTTCTTTTCTCGTTCCGGAACGTAAAATATCAATCGCCGGGAAGATTCTCCGTTCAGCCAGGTTACGATCCAAGTGCAATTCCATATTACCTGTCCCTTTAAATTCCTCATAAATCACATCATCCATACGGGAACCAGTATCAACTAAAGCAGTTGCCAGTATGGTGAAGCTGCCGCCTTCTTCAATATTTCTAGCAGCTCCAAAGAAACGTTTTGGACGGTGGAATGCTGCTGGGTCAATACCACCGGAAAGTGTTCTGCCGCTAGGAGGAATGACAAGATTATATGCTCTGGCAAGTCTGGTGATACTATCCATCAGTACGATAACATCACGTTTATGCTCCACTAGCCGCATAGCTCGTTCGAGAACAAGTTCGGATACTTTAATATGACTTTCCGGCACTTCATCAAACGTTGAACTAACCACATCAACGTCAGGGTGAACGGATCGCTCAATATCGGTTACTTCTTCCGGACGCTCGTCCACTAACAAAATAATCAGCTTTGCATGGGGATGATTTTTGGAAATACTGTTGGCAATTTCCTTTAACAGCATTGTCTTTCCGGCCTTTGGCGGTGCCACAATTAATCCACGCTGGCCAAACCCAACCGGTGTCATTAAATCAATAATTCTAGTTGATATTTTCTTTGTATCTGTTTCCAAGTTCATTAAACGATCCGGATATAAAGCAGTTAGCGCCGGAAAATGTACGCGTTCCTTTGATGAATCAGGATTTTCATCATTGACAGCATCTACATGTAATAAGCCATAATATCGCTCATTCTCTTTTGGCGGGCGTACTTTACCGGAAACCTTATCCCCGTTTCGCAAGTCAAAACGGCGAATTTGTGACGCCGAAATATAGATATCCTCTGCACTAGGCGAGTAATTAATTGGACGCAAGAAACCAAACCCTTCTGATGGGATGATTTCCAAGACGCCATCCATAAATAAATACCCGTCTTTTTCCGCCTGTGCCTTTAAAATCGAAAAGATAAGTTCTTTTTTGGTTAGTTTGGCATAATACGATACTTTATATTCCTTTGCTAGAGCATAAATCTCTTTTAATGTAAGTGTTTCTAAATCTGAAATTGTTAATGTACTCATTCCATCACCACGCCTATTCATTTTTCATCTTGATTTGTTAAAAACGGAACCCTTGGATAATTTGTTAATCTATCCTTTAGAAAAATTGCTATAATTAAAAACTGCAATGCAAGACAAGAGAATCTCTCTTACTTGTCCATGTGCACGTTTGATTTCCACTTCTTTGAATTGAAAATATCCCTTTGAAGAAATGAAGAATTGTCGGAAGTGTTCATTGATGATGTTCAAAAGATACAGCCAAAACGGCAAAACCTTTTAAACACAGGCTAATAGAAGTTTTACAAATTATAATATCCATTATTAACTATTATTAAACATCTACAATAATACCTGTTTCGATATTTTTATTCAACTCTATTTTTTAAAAAATATATTCGGTTTATTTAGTAGAGAAAGAGTGTAATGCAAGAGGCACCTATAGTTTAGCACCTTATGAGGGCATAGAGCCTATATTTATCCATGCCCTCACAAGGTGCCAATGACAATTTCTTTATCTCGCCTTAACAGGCAGTATGATCCCCCGCTTCAGAATGTTGAGGTGAAGAAAAATCAAGTGGGGGGCCAACTGTATGTCAACGATCCGATTGTATCCTCGGTATGCAGGATACAATCCACAAAGATGTTGCAACTCAGACGACGGAAAACTTAGTCATTGTTTTTTCGTATCGGTTGGGGATAGAAAGACCCTCTGCCGATTAAAGTTTCCCTTTATGATTCGATAACGAGGTTTGGTTTTTTCTGCAGGCTATGTTTGCCATCAATAAAGCGGACTGTCCCGCTTTTCGCCCGCATGACAACCGTTTGTGTAGTAGCCTTTTGGCCTTTAAATTGAACGCCTTTTAATAACTCGCCATCCGTTACACCGGTTGCCGCAAAAATAGCATCGTCACCACCGCAGAAGTCATCCATTGTAAATACTTTTTCTATATCGGTGATACCCATTTCTTTACACCGGTTCTGTTCTTCATCATTAGACGGAATCAATTTCCCTTGGATTTCTCCTCCCAGGCATTTCAATGCAACTGCCGCGAGTACTCCCTCTGGCGCACCGCCTATGCCTAACAGGATATCTACTCCCGTATCATCAAATGCAGTGTTCATCGCCCCGGCAACATCACCATCAGGAATAAGTTTAATCCTTGCACCTGCGTTTCGGATCTCCTCAATCAATTCAGCATGACGAGGCCGATCCAGAACGACAGCAACAATGTCTTCAATAGCTTTTCCTTTTGCATTGGCAACTGCCTGCAAGTTTTCCAAAGTAGTTGCATTAACATCAACCTTGCCAACCGCTTCCGGTCCAACTGCAACTTTTTTCATGTACATGTCTGGTGCATGAAGCAGTTTCTTATGATCGGCGATGGCAATGACAGCAAGCGCATTCCAGGTACCTTGTGCCACAATATCTGTTCCTTCCAAAGGGTCAACAGCGATATCAACACTTGGTCCAGAACCGTTTCCTAATTCCTCACCAATATACAGCATTGGCGCCTCGTCCATTTCACCTTCTCCAATAACAACTGTACCTTGCATTGGAATTGTATCGAAAACAGCACGCATTGCTGATGTCGCGGCATCATCTGCTTCTTCCTTCTTGCCACGTCCCATCCAGCGCGCTGATTTTAATGCTGCTGCTTCTGTTACACGAACAATTTCCATTGTTAAACTTCTTTCCATGGTTTTCCCTCTTCTCTTTATATTTGAATACCCTCATCCATGGATCTCGAAAAGCGAAACGAGCATTGTTGCCCGTTTTTATCTATCGTTGGTTCAGAAACAATTTCTCCATGCAAAACCGGGCGCCTTCGCTTTTGTTACGAGTTTTGAAATTGTTCTATTTCTTGGTCATCCATTTCTTCCCGCCAAACATTTGCACCAAGGTCGGTTAGTTTTTCTGTTATCTTTTGATATCCTCGGTCAATATGTTCCAGGCCGGTTATTTCCGTGACGCCATTTGCTATCAGGCCAGCAACAATCAATGCTGCTCCGGCACGTAAATCGGTTGCCTTGACGCGCGCGCCTTCCAGCTGAACAGGACCAGAAACAATTGCTGATCCACCTTCCACTTTTATTATAGCATTCATCCGCCTAAGTTCGTCAATATGTTTTAATCTGGCAGAATAAATGGTATCAGTTACCACCCCAGTGTTAACGGCCTTCGTCAATAATGTTGTGAACGGTTGCTGAAGGTCAGTTGGAAAACCGGGGTATACCAATGTTTTGATATCGACACTTTTCAGTGGTTGCTTAGCCGCAATTAACAGTTGTTCTTCTCCCTCTTCTACCGTTATACCCATCTCACGCAATTTAGCCAATAAGGATTCCAAATGCTGTGAAATGACATTATCAATAATAACTTCCTCACCAGCCGCAGCAGCTGCAATTGCATATGTGCCCGCCTCAATGCGGTCAGGGATAATTGTGTGCCGGCAACCATGCAGTGATGGTACACCTTCAATACGGATGACGTCCGTTCCTACACCTTTAATCTTTGCTCCCATGTTGGTTAAAAGTGTTGCAACGTCAATAATTTCCGGTTCTTTTGCGGCATTTTCAATAATGGTCTTACCCTTCGCCTTCACGGCGGCAAGCATAATATTAATCGTTGCGCCAACACTAACAACATCCAAATAAATTCTGGCACCAGTCAGTTCCTCAGCTCGCAAATAAATGGCACCTTGTTCATTGGTTACTTTTGCACCTAAAGCTTCAAATCCTTTAATATGCTGATCAATCGGTCTTGGTCCTAAATGACAGCCTCCAGGAAGTCCGATAGCAGCTTGTTTAAATTTACCTAGCATTGCCCCCATAAAATAATACGAGGCGCGCAGTTTTTTCACTTTGCCATTGGGTAACGGCATCGATATCATATGCTCTGGTTTGATATGTACCGTCTTGTCGTCCCATGATACTTCTCCACCAATCTCTTTGAGCAGATCGCCCAAGGTATAAACATCTGAGATCTTCGGCAATCCTTCAATTGTTACCTCAGAGTCAGCCAATATCGCAGCAGGTAAAAGAGCTACAGCGCTATTTTTCGCGCCACTTATCCGCACTTCTCCGTTTAGCCTATGGCCGCCTTCTATTAACATTTTTTGCAATTGGAAAACCCGCCTTTTGAGGTTGTTCAAAACAAATAAAATTTGAACACACACGTTTCATTGATTTATTGTCGAAACACATTACGAAGATGCTGTTTAAGACCACAGGATGCAGGTCGTATCAGCGTTTGCGCACGAAATGCCAGCCCGCCAACATTCCGTGCACCTCCGCTTTTGGTAGTAGTTTGTGCATTTTTTCCATTTTCATGCATTTATTTTACGTTTTTCCAGTCATCAAGAAACTTCTGAATACCTTGGTCGGTTAGGGGATGTTTGACAAGTTGTGCCAATACTTTGTATGGAATGGTTGCAATATGCGCACCATTAACAGCTGCATCGGTAACATGTAATGGATGTCTGATAGATGCTGCAATGATTTCCGTCGCGATTCCATGACGGTCAAAAATTTCTGCGATTGTAGCAACTAAGTCCATACCTTCCTGTCCGATGTCATCCAAACGTCCTAAAAAAGGAGAAACATACGTAGCACCTGCTCTTGCTGCCAATAAAGCTTGGTTAGCGTTGAAAATCAACGTCACATTGGTTTTGATATTTAAATCGCTGAATGCCTTTACCGCTTTAAGTCCTTCCAACGTCATTGGAACTTTCACCGTGATATTCGGAGCAATCGCGGCCAGTTCTTTTCCTTCTTTGATCATTCCTTCTGCATCTTCGGAAATCACCTCCGCACTTACCGAACCGGAGACTTCAGCAGTTATTTCACGAAGACGATCATGAAATGAAACACCCTCTTTGGCAACAAGGCTTGGGTTCGTGGTAACACCTGCTAAGATTCCAAGTGCATTTGCCTCACGAATCTCATCAATATTTGCTGTATCAATAAAAAATTTCATCGTCGATTATCCTCCTTATTTTATATATTCATTAACTTCCACCAGAGCGCCCTTATGCTTGAATAGACAAACAACATTCACTCTGCATTAATTTTACTAACAATATAAGAATACCAATTAGCCACTTAAGGCGCAACAAATGGATGAGTGAAAAAAGTGTTAAAGGCCCTTCATTTTCATGAATTAATTTTAGGTCTGCTTAACCAAAAATGCAATGGATTAACAAAAACCAACCCTGGTACAGGCTGGCTACATTTCTACTATAGGATAAGTCCTAATTATTACAATTTAGTAATTCTCTCGTTATAGCACATATATCATTAATATTAAACGGCTTGGCAACTATTTTTTTGACATTTGGACAGTCTCGTGGCACGTTGGCCAATTCTTCAGCAAGCCCGCTCATAATAATTGCCGGAGTCATAATTTCATCTTGCTTAAGCCTTCTTAGCACCTCTGCGCCATCAATTATTGGCAATTTATAATCCAGTACAATCAAATCGAACGTTTTCTGGTGTAGTTTATCCAGCGCTTCCTTACCTGTTTCCGCTGTTACCACATGATAGCCTTCATTGGCAAACACTTCTCCTAATAATAAGCGAATACCCGGCTGATCATCAACCACTAATATCTCTTTTTCCATAAACGCTACCCATCCCTTATATGTACAATTCTATGTCTCTCAACTATGGTAATTCGCCACAAAATCACCAATATCCTTCTTTTTAAAGAACATATTTTTCTTTAGGGAGGGTATTTTCTACTTTTTTCGTGTCGAATACAGTCGGAAATTCGCTAAATTTAGCGAATTTCCACAGATTCTGTCATGTTATGCATTAGTTTGACTGGTGCTTCATCGCCGCTTCAACAAAACCTGCGAATAAGCGCTGAGCTCTGGTTGGGCGTGACTTGAATTCAGGATGGAACTGACACGCAACAAACCATGGATGATTGTTTAATTCAACGGTCTCCACTAATCGGCCATCAGGGCTTGTACCGGAAAAGACAAAGCCGTTTTCTTCCATCACATCACGATATTCATTGTTAAACTCATACCGGTGACGATGGCGTTCATAGACTAAATCTTCCCCATTATAAGCAGCCTTCGTTTTTGTTCCATCATGCAATTTACATGGATAGCTTCCTAGGCGTAACGTACCGCCCAAATCCGAAATATTTTTCTGCTCAGGCAGTAAATCAATGATCGGATACGGTGTCTCTGGGTCAATTTCTGCAGAGTGTGCTCCTGCTAATCCAGCAACATTACGGGCAAATTCTACCGTTGCCAGCTGCATTCCCAGACAAATGCCGAAAAACGGGATGTTATTTTCTCGTGAATAGCGAATGGCTTCAATCTTCCCATCAATGCCTCGATCACCAAAACCACCTGGAACTAAAATGCCGTCTACCTGTTTTAGTTCTTCTTGCATGGTATCCTGATCAAGCTGTTCGGCATTCAACCAGCGAATATCGATATCGGTATCATAGAGAAAACCGGCATGTTTCAATGATTCCACAACGGAGATATAGGCATCAGGCAATTCCACATATTTTCCAACCAGGCCAATGGTGACCGTCTTCGATAAATGCCGCACTTTATCAACCAATTGTATCCATTCTTCCATGTCAGCCTCTTGACAATCCAGTCCAAAGTGGTCACAGGTGATTTGATCCAAGTGTTGTTCTCTTAAGGCAATAGGCACTTGATAAAGGGTATCGGCATCGCGCATTTCAATGACCGCTTGTTTATTAATATCACAGAACAAGGCGATCTTATCTTTCATATCCTGACTAATTGCATGCTCGGTACGTAAAATAATGACATCTGGCTGAATCCCCAGTGAACGTAATTCCTTCACACTATGCTGCGTTGGTTTTGTCTTCATTTCTCCAGCTGCTTTAATGTATGGGACAAGGGTGCAGTGCAGATACATCACATGGTCCCGGCCAATATCGCTTTTAATCTGACGGATCGCTTCCAAGAAAGGCAATGATTCAATATCACCTACCGTACCGCCAATTTCCGTAATCACCACATCTGCCTTCGTTGCTTGTCCCGCACGAAAAACCTGTTCTTTGATTTCATTGGTAATATGCGGGATCACTTGAACCGTACCACCTAAATAATCCCCCCGGCGCTCCTTGCGAATGACACTGGAATACACTTTACCAGTCGTAATATTACTATATTTATTTAAGTTAATGTCGGTAAATCGTTCATAATGACCTAAATCTAAATCTGTTTCCGCGCCATCTTCCGTCACAAAAACTTCCCCATGCTGATATGGACTCATGGTACCCGGGTCAACGTTAATGTATGGGTCAAACTTTTGAATCGTTACCTTAAGCCCTCGATTTTTCAACAATCTTCCTAATGATGCTGCTGTAATTCCTTTTCCAAGCGATGAAACAACACCGCCTGTCACGAAAATGTATTTTGTCACGGCCAATCCCTCTTTCTTCTATTCTGTAAACCATTTAACGTTGTGATGCTTACCATTAATGTGCGTCAATACAAATCATTTAACCACAGCCCTGTAAAAACGCAAAAAGCGCTCCCCCAATTTGGAGGAACGCTTGAAACATTTATTTAACGAGCCCAATAAAAATAATACCTATGTCGGGTTAAAAAGTCAAGAAGGGGTGTTGATTATTTCTTCACTTCTTCCTCGTCTTCTTCATCATCTTCATCCAAGTCTGCTTCACCAAGCTCGTCATCATCGAACGCTTCGTCATCGTAGTCATCAAAGTCTGCTTCAGATTCATCTGATTCAAAATCACTGGCTACCTCGTCGATATCCTCGTCAACAATGTCAAATTCATCCGCTTCAACCGGTTCTTTTTCCACCTTTTTCTTCTTCTTCGCTTTCTTCTTTTTCTTTGGTTCGGCGGTAATTTCTTCATCAATTTGCTCAACAGGGTACCAGCGTTTTAACCCCCACATGTTGGAACCAAGTGTCATGAACTGGCCATCGATGTTTAAGTCTGTATAGAATTGGGCGATAGCCTGTTCCTTTTGTTTTTCAGTATACCCTTTGATTTCAGCAATTTTTGCAAAGATATCTCTAAAATCAATCGCCTTTTTTTCATCTACCAGAATCAAATTTGCCAAGTCAATCATCGACATGTCAGCCAATTGTTCGTGGCTGTATTTCTTCAAGCTCACGCTAACGCACTCCCTTTTTCTAGTGTTTTAAGACTTTCTTCAAGTCCCATATCTAATCCAACCTATAGTGTTCTTTGGCAATTATAGGTATTTGTTGTGCTTTCAAACGGATGGAAAAAAAGCCAAACGTTATCTCATGAAGTCACATATTCACAATCTTTCATTCTAACCGATTTACATATAAACCATACCATACATTATAAACACATCAAGCCTGAATATGCTAGAGAAAAACGCAAAAATTATGTGCTCCACCTTTTATCGGATTACACCAGCTGCGTTAGAAGAAACATTGATGCAGGGGTTTCGACTAGTTTAGGGAAACACCGGCTTAATTATACGGGCATCAACCTTTTTCCGCAAAACATCGACCGAACTGCGCGGGCATCAACCTTTCTCCGCGAAACATCGACCGAACTGTACGGGCATCAACCTTTTTTCGCGAAACATCAACCGAACTGCGCGGGCATCAACCTTTCTCCGCGAAACATCGACCGAACTGTACGGGCATCAACCTTTCTCCGCGAAACATCGACCGAACTGCGCGGGCATCAACCTTCTTCCGCAAAACATCGACCGAACTTCGCGGGCATCAACCTTTTTTCGCGAAACATCGACCGAACTGCGCGGGCATCAACCTTTTTTCGCGAAACATCAACCGAACTGTACGTGCATCAACCTTCTGAACCGGTGTTGACTTATCATACGGAGGTGAAGTCTTTGGGCGCTGGAGCCGGACATGGCCTATTTTGTAATGAGTAAAATGGAGCCTAATTTTTTGCTTTCTTTTCTTCCAAAAAATACACGCCAAAGCCTATGTAGCTGTGACGTGTATGTTTTCTTACTCTGACTTCTGTTCTCCGACATCTAACCCCTGTATTACATATTCCTCCGATACTGTCCGCCAACTTCATATAATGCGTTGGTAATTTGACCAAGGCTTGCTACTTTGACTGTCTCCATCAACTCGGCAAATATATTTCCGCCGGATGCTGCGACTTGTTTCAATTGTTTCAACGCTGCTTCTACTTTTTCTTGATGGGCATCCTGAAACTGATGTAATTCACTGATTTGATGTTCTTTCTCCTCGTTGGATGCACGGGCAAGCTCCATCGAATCAATCGCTTCATCAGACGGCGGATTCGGGCTTAGATACGTGTTGACCCCAACAATTGGCAACTCTCCGGAATGTTTTTTTCCTTCATAGTAAAGGGATTCTTCCTGAATTTTGCCGCGTTGGTATTGACGTTCCATCGCACCTAATACACCACCACGGTCATTCATGTTTTCAAATTCCTGAAGCACTGCTTCCTCTACCAGATCGGTCAACTCTTCGACAATAAAGGAGCCTTGAATGGCATTTTCATTTTTCGCTAATCCGAACTCCTTGTTAATGATCATTTGGATAGCCATCGCGCGTCGTACCGATTCTTCGGTTGGTGTCGTTATCGCTTCATCGTAGGAATTGGTGTGTAAAGAATTACAATTATCCTGAATGGCCAATAACGCCTGCAGTGTTGTACGAATATCATTAAATTGAATTTCCTGTGCGTGCAGTGATCTGCCGGATGTTTGCACGTGATACTTTAATTTCTGACTCCGCTCGTCAGCACCATACTTATCCCGCATCGTCACGGCCCAGATCCGGCGGGCAACCCGGCCAATCACTGTATACTCTGGATCCAGCCCATTGGAAAAGAAGAAGGATAAGTTTTTGGCAAACTTGTTGACATCCATTCCCCGGCTCAAATAATACTCGACATAGGTAAACCCATTGGCAAGTGTAAAGGCTAGCTGGGTGATTGGATTAGCACCAGCTTCAGCAATATGATAGCCGGAAATCGAGACCGAGTAATAATTCCGCACATTTTTATCAATGAAATATTGCTGGATGTCCCCCATCATCCGTAATGCGAATTCCGTTGAAAAAATACACGTATTTTGTCCCTGGTCTTCTTTTAAAATATCCGCCTGCACGGTACCGCGTACAACAGCCAATGTATCGTCTCTTACTTTTTCGTATTCTTGGCTGTTTGGTTCGCGACCGTTTTTTTCTTTAAATTTCGTCAACTGTTGATCAATCGCTGTGTTGAAAAACATCGCCAAAATGATTGGTGCCGGACCATTAATTGTCATCGAAACCGATGTTAATGGATTGATTAAATCAAAACCGGCATACAGCTTCTTCATATCCTCCAACGTACAAATATTAACGCCACTTTCGCCGACTTTTCCGAAAATATCCGGTCTGTGCGCAGGGTCTTCTCCGTACAGAGTTACTGAATCAAATGCTGTAGACAGGCGCTTGGCATCATCATTTTTTGATAAATAGTGAAACCGACGATTCGTTCGTTCTGGCGTTCCTTCACCAGCAAATTGTCGGGTTGGGTCTTCCCCTTTACGTTTAAACGGGAATACCCCTGCCGTAAATGGGAAAGCTCCAGGAACATTTTCCTTCAACAGCCAGGTTAAGCGTTCACCCCAGTCGATGTACTTTGGAAAGGCAACTTTTGGAATCTTTAAGCCGGAAAGCGATTCTGTTACGATGTCCATTTCAATTTCTTTGCCACGAACAGCAAATGTCATTTTATCTTTACCATAATTTGCTTTCGTTTCATCCCAGCTGTCAAGCAGCTTTTTCGACCGCGCATCGAGCGCTTCCTCGAGCGTGAGGATCTTTTCGTTAATCGCCGATACCGTATCTTCTCCATCGAGCATTTCCTTTACCCCATCAAGCTGGTAAAGCTTACTTGCCGTTTCGCTTTGCCGCTTAACATGCGCATGATAATTACGTACATGGGTCGCAATTTCCCGCAGATAATGGCGACGCTCGTTCGTGATAATCATGTTCTGCTTTTCGGCAATCGTATTCCGTGCAAAATCAACTTCTGTATTCCAATCATATTTCTCGTTTAATGTGTCAACAATGGATGCAAATAATGCGTTGGTGCCAGCATCATTAAACTGACTGGCGATCGTGCCAAATACCGGAAATGTAGTTGGATCCTGATGGAACAGCATATGACTGCGTTCGTACTGTTTTCGTACTTGATTTAACGCGTCCTCGGAACCTTTTTGTTCAAATTTATTAATCACGATAAAATCGGCATAATCGATCATATCAATTTTTTCTAGTTGGGATGGGGCACCGAACTCTGCCGTCATGACATACATAGATAAATTGGTAACATCCGTAATTGCCGCGTTTCCCTGCCCAATACCACTTGTCTCCACAATAATAAAATCGTATCCAGACGCCTTAACAACCTCGATCGCATCCTGAATCGCTTTGGATAATTCCGTACTGGAGTCACGTGTTGCCAATGATCGCATATATACTCGATCGGTAAAAATCGCGTTCATGCGTATCCGATCACCAAGCAATGCCCCGCCCGTTTTTCGCTTCGTTGGATCAATCGAGATAATAGCTATTTTTTTATCTGGAATTTCGTGAATAAAGCGACGGATTAATTCATCGGTTAAAGAACTTTTGCCAGCACCGCCTGTTCCCGTAATCCCAAGCACTGGCGTATCCTCTATCGTCTTTTCCTTAATCGACTTTAGAACCGCCTGCTTTTCCTGATCATCCACGTCATTATTTTCCATGTAGGTAATAAATTTCGCGATGGCTCCGCGATCTCCAGCAAACAATTTCTGCTGATCCTTTTTGATGTTCATTGGCGGGATAAAATCACATTGCTCCAGGATGCGGTTGATCATGCCTTGCAGTCCATATTTTCGGCCATCCTCCGGGGAAAAGATCCATGTCACCCCATAATCGTGCAATTCCTTGATTTCCCGCGGGATAATCGTTCCCCCGCCACCGCCAACAACCTTGATATGATCAGCGCCAAGTTCCTTCAATAAATCAACCATGTATTTAAAATACTCCACATGTCCACCTTGATACGACGAGATAGCTATCCCCTGCACATCCTCCTGAATAGCAGCATGAACTACCTCTTCGACCGAGCGGTTATGCCCTAAATGAATGACTTCTGCACCGCTGGATTGCATAATGCGCCGCATGATATTAATCGATGCATCGTGTCCGTCAAACAAACTGGAAGCTGATACAATACGAACTGGATTCTTCGGATAATACACCTCAGGACTCTCCATACAATAAGCCTCCCTCTACTGATTTTTCCTCACGCTTTTCTCTTGCAATATTTAAACTGTTCAACAGATAGTTAATTTGCCCATCTGTATACGCTTCAAGTGTAAATTGCTTTTGCAGGATCCATCTTCTGAACGCCCACATCTGACCTTGCACAAAAATATTGTTAGCCAGGAGTTCTGCATCCTGCTTCGGTATGGCATCAGGCAGGCAGGTTGTTAACGCTCGCTCTAAGATTTGAACCATATCCCGTTCTTTGCGAATGACATAATCTCTTGATTCCTTTTTCAATGATTTTACCTCTTGGTACAGGATCAGAACCTCCTCCTGTAAATCATCCATTACCCGGAAATACGACCGCATGACTGAAATGAAATTTTCAATAGATGGGGAGGCTAAATCAATAATAGCTTCCAGCTGAATCCTTACTTGGTGATAGATCGAATCGAGAACCAAGAATAAAATATCTTCTTTCGTTCGGATATATTCGTACAAGGTACCAATGCTAAAGCCTGACTCCTTAGCAATTTCCCGTGTCGTTGTCCGATGGAATCCCTTTTCCTTAAAGAGGGTGATGGCGCCTTGGATCATTTGCTTGCGCCGCTTTTCAATCAATACCTGGTCTTTTACAGAAGAAAGAATTTGCTTATCACCCATAAAACTTCTCCCTTCCCATTTAATTTCTGCGTCATTATTTTGTGAGCATTCTTCCAATTACTAAACGTTGTACTTCATTCGTTCCTTCATAGATTTGTGTGATTTTGGCATCCCGCATATAGCGCTCAACCGGGTAGTCTTTCGTATAGCCATAACCTCCAAATACCTGCACTGCTTCGACAGTCGTTCGCATCGCCGCATCACCGGCAAATAATTTGGACATTGCGGACGCCTTTCCGTAAGGCAGCCCCTCTGACTCCAGCCATGCAGCCTGATAGGTTAACAGACGGGCAGCTTCCACCTCGGTTGCCATGTCAGCTAACTTAAAGGAAATGCCTTGATTATGGGCAATTGGTTTACCAAACTGCTCTCGTTCTTTTGCATAAGCTACAGCTGCATCAAGTGCTCCTTGTGCGATTCCTAACGCCTGGGCAGCAATTCCATTTCGGCCGCCGTCTAGCGTGGTCATAGCAATTTTAAAGCCTTCTCCTTCTGTGCCAAGCATGTTTTCTTTGGGAATGCGGCAGTTTTCAAAAATAAGTTCAGTGGTAGGCGAGGAACGGATGCCTAGTTTTTTCTCTTTTTTGCCAAATGTGAAGCCGTCTGTTCCTTTTTCCACGATAAAGGCACTGACACCTTTATGTTTGGCCTCCGGGTCTGTTTTGGCAAAGACAAGATTAATATCAGCGACACCGCCATTGGTAATCCATACTTTATTTCCGTTTAATACATAATCATCACCATCGCGTTTCGCAACGGTTTTCATGGAGGCAGCATCACTTCCTGCACCTGGTTCGGACAACGCATAAGCACCCAGCGCTTCTCCTGTTGCCAATCGAGTCAGGAAGGTTTTCTTTTGTTCTTCATTTCCATATTTGTAAATCGGCCAGCTGCATAGTGAAAGATGCGCAGATAGCGTTACTCCTGTTGATGCACACACCCGTGATAATTCTTCCACCGCGATAACATAACTGACAAAGTCCGAACCAATCCCGCCATATTCCTCTGGCCATGGAATTCCAGTCAGTCCAAGTTCCGCCATCTTATCAAAAATCCCGCGATCAAATCGTTCTGCTTCATCACGTTGGGCAGCAGATGGTTCTACATCCTTTTTAGCAAAGTCCTGCACCATTTTTCGCAGCATTTCCTGTTCTTCGGTTAGTTGAAAATTCATTGTTCCATCCTCCTTGTTCATTTCCCCACTTATCTTCGTACTTCTCCTATTCCTGCAATAGCTGTCGGGCAATAACCATGTGTTGAATCTCATTTGTTCCTTCATAGATTTCCGTGATTTTGGCATCCCGAAATAATCGTTCGACGGGATAATCCTCGGTATATCCATAGCCTCCATATACCTGGACAGCTTCAATTGCTGTTTTCCTGGCCGTTCTGGATGCATACATTTTTGCCATGGATACTTCTTTGACACACGAGACATTGCGCTCAACTAAAGATGCAGCATGATAGACTAATAGTTTTGCTGCCTCTACCTCGGTTGCCATATCTGCAAGCTTAAAAGATAGTCCTTGAAGTTTTGCAATCGGACGCCCAAATTGTTCACGTGTCTGGGCATAGCTCACAGCGTAATTCAGCGCTGCTTCGGCTATTCCTAAGGCTTGTGCAGCGATTCCGATCCGGCCAACGTTCAGGTTTGCCATCGCAATGTTAAACCCATCGCCTTCCTTACCAAGCAGCTGTTCTCTTGGTATGACACACTGGTCAAAATTCAGTTGTACCGTATTCGATCCATGTAAGCCCATTTTTCGTTCCTTCTTACCGATAACCAGGCCAGGTGAATCTTTCTCGACAATAAAAGCACTAATCCCCTTTTTCCCTTGCTCATTACTCGTACGAGCGAACGTGATATATGTGTCTGCCTCACCGCCGTTGGTAATAAACATTTTCGAACCATTCAGGATATAAGTATCACCCGTTTTTTTGGCGGTTGTTTTCAAATTGGCTGCATCGGAACCAGAACCAGCTTCGGTCAAAGCAAACGCACCTAAATATTCTCCAGATGCAAGTTTCGGTAAATAATACTTTTTTTGTTCCTCATTGCCAAAATAGCGAATCGGATTAGTACCGACCGATGTATGAACCGATAAAATAACCCCAAGTGTAGCACTCACTTTTGATAGCTCATGGATGGCAATGATATACGAGGTAAAGTCCATTCCGCTCCCGCCGTATTCTTCGGGAATAGGCACACCCATTAAACCGAGCTTCCCCATTTTGGTAACCAGTTCCCGCGGAAAGCGGTCTTCTTTTTCCATTCGCATCACTTCGTTGGCAACCTCATTTTGCGCAAAGTCACGAACCATTTTCTGCATCATTTTCTGCTCTTGCGAAAAGTGTATCTTCATACACTACATCCCCCTTGTTTCTGTAGGTCGTGTTGTTAAGTATATTGGTAGAACCCACGTCCTGACTTTTTACCAAGCCATCCTGCATTGACGTATTTTCGGAGTAATGGACATGGACGGTATTTGCTGTCGCCAAATCCTTCATGCAGAACCTCCATGATATACAGGCAGGTATCCAGACCAATAAAATCCGCCAAGGTTAACGGACCCATCGGGTGATTCATACCAAGCTTCATCACCGTATCAATATCTTCTACAGAGGCAACCCCTTCATGTAGAGCAAACACCGCTTCGTTGATCATTGGCATTAAAATACGGTTTGCAGCAAATCCTGGTAAATCACTCACTTCAACCGATGTTTTGTCTAGCTGTTCAGCCATATTGGCAATCTGCTGATAGGTTTGATCACTTGTCTGCAGACCACGGATAATTTCGACCAGTTTCATCACTGGAACCGGATTCATAAAATGCATCCCAATGACCTGTTCCGGGCGATTGGTTGTTGCTGCAATTTCCGTGATTGGCAATGACGATGTATTCGTAGCTAAAATCGTGTGTGCTGGTGTCACTTTATCCAGTTCGCCAAATACCTTGGCTTTTACATCCATGTTTTCAACAACTGCTTCAATGACCAAGTCACAATTTGCAGCATCAGCTAGCGTTGTTGAAGCATGCAAGCGGTTTAGAGTTTGGGTTTTTTCCGTTTCGCTGATTCGTTGTTTATCGACTGCACGGATCAGCAGCGTTTCGATTGATTGTATTCCTTTTTCCAGCGCCTGTTCATTCATATCGTTTAAATAGACGTCAAAACCGGACTGGGCACAAACCTGGGCAATTCCTGATCCCATTTGTCCAGCACCGATGACCATTACTTTTTTTATTTCCATAAATAAGCCTCCTTTTGATGATAGCTATGTCTGTTGAGCTTAAACTTTAGTGCTTTTTTGTCAAACTTCAGCACAATCGGGTCGATTTTTAGCGATTGCTTATCATTCTTCAGCGCTTTCACATCATACTATAGCGATTATCCAAATGATGGAATATTCCATGGTACCGTGCTGCTGCCGGTGCCACCTTAAAATCGCTTAGCTGTTGCTTGGGACCTCTACTAATATCGCATCTCCTTGACCGCCGCCACTGCAAATGGCCGCAATTCCAAGGCCCCCGCCTCGACGTTTTAGCTCATGAATTAATGTCAAAATTATCCTGGCTCCACTTGCCCCGATTGGGTGTCCCAGTGCTACTGCTCCGCCATTAACATTTACCTTTTCAGGGTCAACGCCAGCAATTTTCCCGCTTGCCAATGACACTACCGCAAATGCTTCATTGATTTCGAACAGATCGATCTCCTCAATGGAATGTCCTGTTTTCTCTAACAATTTATTGATAACAAGTCCTGGTGTTTCCGGGAAATTTTCTGCTTCAACGGCTACCTCGGCATGACCAAGTACTGTAGCCATTGGTGATTTACCAAGACTGGCTGCCTTTTCGTCTGACATAACCACAAACGCACAAGCTCCATCATTCACCCCTGGTGCATTGCCGGCTGTTACCGTTCCATCAGAATCAAATGCCGGGCGCAATGCTGCCAGCTTTTCCATATTGGTATCCTTCCTTGGCGCCTCATCGGTATCCACCACAATTGGCTCTCCTTTGCGCTGTGGCACCTCTAATGAAACAATTTCCTCAGCAAACTTGCCATTTTCGATTGCTTTGACGGCTCGTTGATGGCTGCGATATGACCATTTATCCTGTTCATCACGTGTCAAACTGAATTTCTCCGCGGTGGAGTTTCCATAATTGCCCATATGAATTCCCCTGAACGAGCATGTCAGCCCATCATGTACCATCAGATCGACTACCTTCTTATCGCCCATCCGGTTGCCCCACCGTGCGTCTGGAAGATAGTACGGTGCATTGCTCATGCTTTCCATCCCTCCAGCAACGATGACATCTTCTTCGCCAAGCCGAATCAACTGATCTGCTAACGTAACACTGCGCAAACCCGAAGCGCATACTTTGTTAATCGTCTCCGTCTTTACATTCCAAGGGATTCCTGCTTCACGTGCGGCCTGTCTGGACGGAATTTGTCCTTGACCGCCTTGTAAAACGGTTCCCATTATCACTTCATCAATCTCTGTTTCTGCCAATCCAGCACGATCTAATGCGGCTCGAATTGACTTTCCGCCTAATTCCGAAGCGGTAAAGGACTTCAATGCTCCCCCAAATTTGCCAAATGGCGTTCTTGCACCTGAAACAATTACTGTTTTACGCATGTGAACCATTCCTTTCTTTAATATGTAAAGTGATTTCCAACATTGATAGCGCTTTCTAAAGTTGATTGAACGCTCGCTCAATATAGATCGTTTTTTGTAGAGGGAGGTTCTCCCCCCTCTACTATTCTACCATCATGAACGGCTGAATTAAAGCTAGTTAAGCAGTTTTCGATTCTTCCTCCACAAAGACGGATAGCGCAAGAATTTCTGCCACATCCATCGTGCTAATGTCTTCCTCTACTTCTTTTGCCTTCGTACCATCACTAAGCATTGTCAGGCAATACGGACAAGCGCTGGCAATCATAGATGGCTGAACCTCGATGGCTTGTTCCGTACGGGCAACGTTAATCCGGTTACCGGTTGTTTCTTCACTCCACATGAGGCCACCGCCGGCACCACAGCACATAGCATTTTCTTTACTGCGTTTCATTTCCACAAGCTCAAGTCCCGGAATGGAATGCAGAATCTCCCTCGGCGGATCATATACACCGTTGTAACGGCCTAGATAACAAGAATCATGATACGTCAAACGCTGATTGATTGCCTGCTTCGGCTTCAATTTTCCATTCATAACCAAATCGAATAACATTTGTGTATGATGGTATACTTCTGCTTCAAAGCCAAAGTCAGGGTATTCATTTTTAAATATATTATATGCGTGCGGATCAATGGTTACAATTTTCGTCACGCCATTTTTCTCGAATTCTTTAATATTCTTCTCGGCAATTTCCTGGAATAAGAATTCATTCCCGATTCGGCGTGCCGTATCACCGGAGTTTGCTTCTTTGTTTCCTAAGATTGCAAAGCTAATTCCTGCCTGATTCATTAATTTAGCAAATGCCAGGGCAATTTTTTGACTGCGGTTGTCATACGCCCCCATGGAGCTGACCCAGAATAAGTATTCAAAGGATTTATCTTCTTTTTTCAATTCTTTCATGGTTGGAATGTATACCGATTCATCCAGCTCACGCCATTTGATACGATCCTTCTTGGATAAGCCCCATGGATTACCTTGACGTTCAATATTCATTACCGCACGCTGGGCATCCGGATCCATTTTTCCTTCTGTCATGACGAGATAACGGCGTAAGTCAATAATCTTATCTACGTGCTCGTTCATTACCGGACAGGCATCTTCACAGTTCCGGCATGTTGTACAGGCAAACAGCTCTTCCTCGGTTATCACATCACCAATCAGATTCACACTTTCCATGCTCGCGGCTGCTTCAGATGTAGCGATTTGGTTCCCCTCTGTATTGGAAAATGCAAACGCAGGAACCCAAGGTGTTTTCCCAGTAATCGCTGCTCCTTTTTGTGTTAAGTGATCACGCATTTTAATCATCAAGTCCATCGGTGACAGCATTTTTCCTGTGCCTGATGCCGGACAGACATCGGTGCAGCGTCCACACTCCACACACGCATAAAAGTCAAGCATTTGATATTGCTCAAAATCCTCTACCTTACCGACCCCAAAGGAAATTTCCTCTTCATCCTCGGCAGCATCTTCATCGATATCAAAATCTAATTTCTTCAGTTTACCAGTAACACTCTTACTTAAAAATACATTAATTGGTGCTGCGATCAAATGTGCATGCTTGGATTGGGGAACATATACCAAGAAGGTCAAGATGGTAATGGCATGTACCCACCATGCAATATAAAATACAACCAACGCTGCAGTAGGTGACATCCAGCCGAAGCCCATTCCAATTAAACTAGCAACTGGTTCGGTCCATGTTGTTTCCGTTCCGTGCCAAATCTGTGCCATACCATTGCCGATTAAAACAGACAGCATTAATGTCCCAATAAAAATCAGAACCAACCCTGCTTTAAAGCCTCGTTTCAGACGGACGATTTTTTCAACATAGCGTCGGTGAAAACCAATGGCAACTGCAACTAGGATCATTAAGGTAACAAGCTCCTGAAAAAAGGTGAAACCAGGGTAGATCGGCCCGAACGGCAAATGTTTCCCAGGTGCCAGACCTTTCACAAACATATCAATTGCCCCAAATTGAACTAGGATAAATCCGTAGAACATCATGACGTGCATAATACCGGATTTCTTATCCTTCAATAGCTTTGATTGGCCAAAGACAATTTTGCCAATCCTTCGCAAGCGTTCCTTTACTTCCCCATCAAACTGCGATTTCTTTCCTAGTTTGATATAAGCTGTCCGCGTTGCTATGACTCTACCAAATAAATACAACCCGTACGCTACAACAACTATAAATAAAATCGCGTTCATCCATAAAAGCGTGTTCATTTTGCTCCCCCTTTGTCTATATCCAGTTCCAGCACCCAACAACTAGTGCTAATCGGGCACCTCCGCTTTTCTGAACTAAAAATGATACCGATTGCATTTTCCAGAATGTTCTTAAGTAATGACGACAACTTAAATGCTTATACTACTACTTTAATAGTGAATGATCATTCAGTCAATACATTTTTGAATATATGTGATAATTAGTACACTTATTACAACTTATATGTTCAGGATCCTAGTGCACGTGATGTCAGTTTTTTGTGTTTACTCGAGGACGACGATTGTGGTGTTTGAGTTTCATTTCCACCCGAACAGCAAAAAAGGGGGACAGGAGAACCGCTCGGGGGCTACTGAAAAAGCACCCTCCACGTTTTGGGTGCTTTTTCTACCGATTGAAGCGCGCGCTCTCCCGTTTCAGGCGTGTTCTCCCCCATCAATCATAATCCCTACATTTTCTCTGGTGCTGTTACGCCGATTAAACTTAAGCCGTTTGCAATGGTTATTCGTACGGCTTTCATTAATGCGACCCTGGCCTTGGAGCGTTCCGGATTTTCTGTATCGAGTACCTTTTCGGCATTGTAGAAGCTATGCAGCAGGGATGCCAGGTCAAAAATGTATTGCGTTACTTTATGTGGTGTTTCTTTTACCGCAGCATCCGCAATCATTTGCGGGAATTCTCCCAGTTTTTTCAGCAGATCAATTTCCTTTTCTGCGGTTAACAATCCTGCATCATACTGCTCGGCTACCAAGCCCTTTTCTTTGGCCTGCTTTAACATGGTACAGATCCGTGCATGGGCATACTGTACATAATAAACCGGGTTATCGTTTGATTGGGAACGAGCCAGGCTCAAATCAAAATCAAGCTGGGAATCATTGGAACGCATCACAAAGAAATAACGGACAGCATCAACACCAGCTTCTTCCATCAATTCCCGAAGTGCGACTGCGTTTCCAGTCCGCTTGCTCATCCGAATTTTTTCGCCGTTTTCAAACAGGTTAACCATTTGAATGATTTTTACCGCAAACTTTTCTTTCGCATATCCAAGCGCCTGAATTGCTGCACGCATCCTTGGAACATATCCATGGTGATCGGCACCCCATACGTTAATGATTTTATCAAATCCGCGTTCGAGCTTGTTCTGATGATACGCAATATCTGGTGTTAAATACGTATAGCTGCCATCTTGCTTAATTAACACACGATCCTTATCGTCCCCAAACGCAGTAGACCGAAACCATGTCGCCCCATCCTGTTCATAAATATAATCGCCCTGTTTCAGCGTGGCAATGGCGTCGGTGATTTTGTCTGCTTTATACAAGGACCGTTCTGAAAACCAGCTGTCAAAATGGACACGAAAATCGGTCAAATCCTTTTTCAGCTTATTCATTTCGTATTCCAGCCCGTATTCTTTGAAAAAGGCCAAACGTTCTTTTCGGTCAGCATTCACCCATTTGTTGCCATCCTTTTTAGCAAGCTCTTGACCAATCCCGATTATATCCGGACCATGGTATCCGTCTTCCGGCATCGCTGCATCGATGTCCAATGCTTGTAAATAGCGGGCTTCAACAGATAATGCCAAATTATCGATTTGATTACCGGCGTCATTCATATAATACTCCCGTTGCACTTGATAGCCTGCCGCATCCAATACGTTGCAAAGTACATCGCCAAAGGCAGCCCCTCGCGCATGACCAAGATGCAAATCACCTGTTGGGTTAACGGAGACAAACTCCACCTGAACCTTCTCTCCCTGACCAGCATCGGTTCTGCCATAATTATCATCCGCTTGTAAAATGGCAGGGATGATGTCGCCAAACAGATCATTTTTCGTAAAAAAGTTAATGAATCCAGGACCAGCGATCTCCACTTTTTCAATGGTTGCTTTGGTTTGGTCCAAATTTGCGACAATAACCTCGGCGATTTGCCTTGGTGCTTTTTTAGCGATACGTGCAAGCTGCATCGCGATGTTTGATGCGAAATCTCCGTGCTCCTTATCTTTTGGCTTCTCTAGTACTATTTGCGGTAATTCCTCCCTGGCTGCCAAATTAGCCCGGACGATCGCTTCGGTGATTTCATGTTTTAACGTTTCCTCAATTTGTGTTAATACGTTCATTAAGAGTCCTCCTCATTCACAGTAGAATATATCCATTTACTAACAATTGTGTTTAGTGTGTGTTGCTTATTGTCAACGTTAACTGATGCTCTCTTGGATCCTGCCCATTCAGCCTAACTAGATATGCAATCGTTAATTTTCCCGGTGTTGCTGCATCGAATGGGCGGTAATCAATCGCCTTGGCATACGTTTCCATATGGATGGCGCCATATGCATGCTGAAACACAGACTCAGATGTTTGCTCCAGGTGAAATTGCTGATGCATGTTGACGGCCCCTGACCGTTTAATACTTACCTTATCCGGTTGAATCGTCAGCATGTTTTTTATCATTCCATCGGTATCTGTCGCCTGTTCTTCATAAGTAAGAACATCCTTCGTGTTTTGGTTATATAAATAGCCGGTTGTTTTGGTTGTGGTTTCTTCCATCTGTCCATGATCATGAATACTTATTTGCAGCTTAATCGCAACGCGGCTTCGATCTGCTTCCATTTTATCGCTCCTGCTTGTTCCTAAGATATCTACTAATTATAGCGATAATTGGCAGTGAATTTCAATCGTAAGCTCTAAATTTAACCTGGTTAGTGCACATAACTTTGATTTCACGACAATATTTCGGCAAAATTTGCGTAAAGAATCGTAATCGTTGACGAAAAAGTGTGCATATTTGTTCATGGTGTTTAATTTTGCTGATCTTTTCCCATAATGGTGATAATCTAATTCAACTATTGGAGCTAAAATAATGAGCTGGCTAAAAAATCGTTTTTACATAAAATTACTAGCGGGATTGCTTTTATCGGTTGGACTATTGATAGCTGGTGTGTACCTGGTCAGTTATCTGCTTGGACCACCACAGCTTACCCCACAGCAAAACACCGTATACTATAGTCGTGATGGGGACGTCATCGGGAAAGAGAGCGGTAATAGAAGTGAGGATTGGGTTGACTTAGATGACATCTCTGATGAATTAATCCAGGCTACTATTCTGGCTGAGGATCAACACTTTTATAAGCATCACGGCTTTGATGTCCCACGAATTGCAGGAGCCGTATGGGCAGATGTGAAAACGATGTCGTTAAAAGAAGGTGCCAGCACCCTGACACAGCAATATGCTCGTAATCTATATTTATCCTTTGAAAAAACATGGACAAGAAAATTGCGGGAAGCTTTTTACACGATTCGCTTGGAAATGTTCTATTCCAAGGATGAGATTTTAGAAGGGTATTTAAACACCATTTATTATGGCCATGGGGCATATGGTGTCGAGGATGCAAGTAACTACTATTTCAATAAATCGGCAAAAGACCTATCGCTTGCTGAAGCGGCTATGCTTGCTGGCATTCCTAAAGGGCCAACCTATTACTCCCCATACAATAACATGGAAAACGCCAAAAAACGGCAAACATGGATATTAGGGTTATTACGGGACAAGCAGGTGATTAGTGATGATGCTTATGCACGAGCTGTTAACGAGGAGCTTGCTTTTACCAAACCTGTAGAGCAAAAAGAAGACGAGAAAGCTCCCTATTTTCAGGATGCAGTGTTACAGGAAGCAGCAAATATCTTAGATCTTGATGAAGAAAAGGTGCGTTCCGGCGGCTACCAAATCCATACCACACTGGATACGGATAAACAGGAGAAGTTAAAAGAAAATATTACTAACGTGTTTGATGATGATAGTGAACTTCAGGTTGGAGCTATTGCAATGGATCCGAATGACGGAGCTATTCTGGCATTGGTTGGCGGGCGCGACTATCAAGACAGTTCCTTTAATCGGGCACTAAAAGCAAAACGAATGCCCGGGTCTGCTTTTAAGCCCTTTCTTTACTATGCTGCCTTAAAGAACGGCTACACACCAGCCACCATGCTAACGAGTAAGCCAACTGTGTTCAAATTGGCCGATGGAGCAAAATACCAACCAAACAATTTTAATGGCTACTATGCCAATAAACCCATCACCCTTGCTCAGGCACTAGCCTTATCCGACAATATTTATGCCGTTAAAACGAATCTATACTTAGGGGTGGACAAACTGATCCATACAGCGAGGGAATTCGGAATAACCAGCAAGTTGCCTAAAGTGCCGTCACTCGCCTTGGGGACTGCTACAACAACGGTCAATGAGATGGTCACCGGATACGGGATGATGGCCAATGGCGGTCACGAAATTACCGATCATACTGTGGAAAAAATTGTTGATCGCAACGACAAGGTTCTATATACCCGGGATGACACTAGCGGGGAACAAATTCTCGATCCGCAACAAACGTTCATTTTAACCCAGCTGATGACGGGAATGTTTGACCGCTCGCTGGATGGCTATATGGCTGTAACCGGGTCAACGGTCGCTAATCAGCTGTCACGCCCCTATGCCGGAAAGTCAGGGACAACCGATTCGGACAGCTGGATGATCGGGTACAGTCCTGATCTTGTTACAGGCGTCTGGTCGGGGTATGATGACAATCGCCACATGGAAAAGGTAAAGGAGACCGCCTATGCCAAGGATGTCTGGGCGCGATTTATGGAGGATGCCCATCGCGGGACAGCCCCGCATAAATTTGCTGCACCGCCAGGAATTGTTGCCGTCCGCATTGATCCGGAATCAGGTAAACGCGCAACACGCTACTGCGACCACAGCCGGGTTATGTATTTTAAAAAAGGGACGGAACCAACCGAATATTGTACTACCCACTTGCCAAATGACAATTCTGGCGGCAAAAAGCGTCAACAGTCCGACCAAGAGAAGAAGGGACCACTTAGGAAATTGTTTGATATGCTGTTTTAAATGGGCTGAGAAAGTTTGGCGCTCTTCGGTCGATGTGTCCTGTTTTTCGGTTGATGTTCGCCCAATCCGGTTGATGGTTTCCGCTTTTCGGTCGATGTTCGCCGATCCGGTTGATGTTTCCGCTTTTCGGTCGATGTTCGCCCGATCCGGTTGATGGTTTCCGCTTTTCGGTCGATGTTCGCCCGATCCGGTTGATGGTTTCCGCTTTTCGGTCGATGTTCGCCGATCCGGTTGATGGTTTCCGCTTTTCGGTCGATGTTCGCCCGATCCGGTTGATGTTTCCGCTTTTCGGTCGATGTTCGCCCGATCCGGTTGATGTTTCCGCTTTTCGGTCGATGTTCGCCGATCCGGTTGATGTTTCCGCTTTTCGGTTGATGTTCGCCCGATCCGGTTGATGTTTCCGCTTTTCGGTCGATGTTCGCCCGATCCGGTTGATATCTGCTTTTCTTGATACAAATCTCTAAAGATAACTGCTTAATGATTAAAAAAACGGCTGACTCATATACGAGTCAGCCGTTTTTTTGTCCTAGTAATACATGAGTTAAGCCCATGTATACATATTTTACAAATTAAAGTCGTAAAGCACAAGATTTTCAGCAATTGTTCATGATTCGTTCACAAATTGTTCACGATTCTGGGAGAACCTGCTTCAATTCATCTGTTGCATTTTTCCACATTTCCCCTTCTTTAAAGTCCACTAAAAAATCGCGCAGTAATTTTTTCGAATGGTCATCCATATGTTCGAGCATTATTTTTCCTTTTAATGACTTTTCCATATGGGTAACATGCTCAGGCATGGATTTATACGCGCGTTTTATCGAACGGTCGACACGGATTTCACTGCCACACACACCGGAAAAATAGGGACCATTCTCTCCTTTTTCAACTGTTACCCATACAATCCAGTACAATTTACCATTTGGAACAGAATCTTTATCCGGCAGAAATTTCACACGACGCTCCACCTCACTGCGCCCATGCATGGCACCCATATCGACAAAAGCTCGATCCTCAGTCGGATCAATAATTACCGGGGACATATTTTCCAGGCTGATCGTTCCAGCACCAAAACCTCTATCCCCGTCAAGTGGGTCATCTTTTATAATAGTGAATGGATTACTTTTCTTATTGTTAGAAGATTGTTCAGAACTCATTTTAGAACCTCCTTTATTACTGTTGGCACTATTGTAGCACAGATGATTGCCCATTTTCACGTCAGCGGAGTTCCTCTTGAGCTTGCCTATCCATGTTCTTGAAGTGAGTCAATCAATATCCAGGCGTCACTTATTTCCTGTTGTGTATAGTTTTGCTTCGGTTTGACGGCATGTACTTTTTCTACCACTTGCCCACGAGGTAAATCATCGAAATACAACATAGTTGCAACCAATTCTAAAAACCGCGAGCTTTTCGTTTTTAACTGCTCCACCTTAGCGGCAAAATCAGGCATATGTAAGTCAAATTGATGGAGAAACTCCAGACCATCTGCCGTAATTTGATAATGATATTGATAATAATTGCTTTTTTCCTCTTTTTCCTCAGATACAAATCCCAGGTTTGTCAATTCTTCCATACGTAACGATAATTCCTCAGAGTATGGTCCGTAAAAATGGAATTGATACTTTTCTTCAAATGGCACATGATTTTTTTGCAATATATAAATCATTTTCTGCAGCTTTTTGCGGCCTGTAACGTCTTTTGCGATTGAAAAAAAATGCATTAGTTTTGCATGATCAGTTAACATGTTTTTTCGCTCCCCCATACAAAAGTTCCTCTATTCGTTGTTTCATCTGATCGTTATTAATATCACGCAGTATATCCGCTGGGAAATACAGCTTATGGTCAGTCCGTTTTTTTCCGGAAATGGACTCGACAATATCTGACTCCCGTGACAGCTCCCGGAGCTCATGATTTGGCATAAGCAAATGAATGGGCAGGCGCTCTTCTTCCTCCCCCGGCCGATAAAAATCGTATGGCAAATCGGATGATGAATCCACCACGAGATAGTATTCCGGGTCAATTCCTGCTTCCTGAAATAAACGATGCAATTCCATCCATTCTTTCATTTGCAGGTTTGGGTTGAATTCCACGTATTTAAACAAGCGCCGATTCATAAATCGTTCACATAAATCGCTTAATATCGCATCATCTTCCTCTTGCCAAAGCTGAAAATAATAAAACACAATCGCCTCGTCAAGTTTTAGATATTCTTCCAGTGCCGGTTTTTTGTTGAAAAATGATATAAAATGTGTTGGTTTAAGCTTGAATTGGTAGTCATTTTCGAACAAGTATTTTGCCCGGTGCAGTATTTTCGATAGAATCACTTCCGCACTGCGGGTTACTGGATGAAAGTAGACTTGCCAATACATTTGATAGCGGCTCATAATATAGTCCTCCACCGCATGCATTCCGCTTGATTTGATCACAACCTGATCATCAAGCGGCCGCATCACCCTTAATATTCGTTCCATATCAAAATGGCCATAGCTTACTCCCGTAAAATAAGCGTCCCGCTGTAAGTAATCCATACGGTCCGCATCAATTTGGCTGGAAATCAGACTGACAACTAATTTATCTTCATATGTTTTCGCAATCACATCAGCGACCTTTTGGGAGAACCCTTCCTCCACTTGTTCCAAAATTGTATGTATCCGGGTATTACCAAGAATGATCTGCTGGGTAAAATCCTCATGGTCCAATTTAAATACCTTTTCAAAGGAATGGGAAAAGGGTCCATGCCCTAAATCATGGAGCAGAGCCGCACACAGGCAAAGCAGGCGTTCATCATTATTCCATTGTGGCTGGTCCTGGAAGTTAAAAATGATCCGCCGAACGATTTCATACACACCCAATGAATGATTGAAACGACTATGTTCTGCCCCGTGAAAGGTTAAATTAGTTGTTCCCAGTTGCTTAATCCGGCGCAGCCGCTGAAATTCCGGCGCTGCAATCAAATCCCAAATAACTCGGTCTTTTACATGCACATAACGGTGTACCGGATCTTTAAACACCTTTTCTTCATCCAGTTGTTCTTCCTTATACATCATAATGACACAACCCGTTTCTTTTCGACAGTTTTGTTATATTATATAATAGAAAGCGAAAGTTAAAAAGGGGTACTCGAGATTTTGAGCTTTATTTTAGACTCTTGACCAAAGTTATGGTGGATAACTTAATGTGATTTTGAGATAGACGACCGTTTCGGAAAAAACACGACGCTTTTCGTGGGCTTGTCCTCAGCCTCCTTGCCCATTCATAGGGGTATGCCGACGTTAGCCGTAAAGGCCGTTTTTAATCGCCCCTCCTGTAACAGAGCACTTTTTCTGTGGGATCTTCACACTGCGAAATTCGAGATCACTGAAAAAGTACCTTCTTTGGAAGAAAACGGGCTGGGACGTGCGAGAACAAATTCGAAACGTACGAGAGCAGGCCCGAAACGTGCGGGATCAAGTTCAAAACGTGCGACAGCAGGACCGAAACGTGCGGGATCAAGTTCGAAACGTGCGACAGCAGGACTGAAACGTGCGAGAGCAGACCCGAAACGTGCGGCAGCAAGCCCGAAACGTGCGACAGCAGGACCGAAACGTGCGACAGCAGGACCGAAACGTGCGGGATCAAGTTCGAAACGTGCGGGATGCAAAAGTTTCAAATCGAATCTACTTCACTTTTTCAGCAGTCTCGCGAAATTCCCATTGTTATTCATTAATTTCAACCATAGATTTTAGTGTCGACCCTTATTTTACGATTGAAGGAGAAGAGGATGAAAAATTGGCAAGACATCATTCATCACAAGACTTTTCGGTATATTGATCAGTCAAATCAATCCTATATTCAGCATGTGCCTGTTTCTGCTATTGTATCATTTGCCATTGATGACGCATTGGCCACATCGGTCAGTGAGGGTAATTCACCACCGTCTGTACGATTATGGGTGCATCCGCGGACTATTGTGCTAGGAATTCCTGACGCCCGCTTGCCTTTTATCGAACAAGGAATTACACAGTTGCAGCAACGCGGATATCAAGTGGTCGTACGTAATTCTGGGGGGCTTGCCGTTGCATTGGATGAAGGGGTTCTGAATATATCACTTGTATTGCCCGGCGTGAAACATATTTCGATTAATGAATGCTATGAGGCAATGGTCAGCTTTGTCCAATTTATGCTGCGGGATAAGAGCCGTGTGATTGAAGCGTATGAAATCAAAGGGTCCTACTGCCCAGGCGACTACGACCTAAGTATTGACGGCCGCAAATTTGCTGGTATTTCTCAACGGAGAATTAAAGATGGAGCTGCTATCCAAATTTATCTGGATGTAAATGGGGACAGCTATAATCGTGCTTCTGTCATCCGTGACTTTTACAATATTAGCTTGCAAGGAGCAGAAACAAAGTTTACGTACCCATCTGTTCAGCCGGAAACGATGGCATCCCTGTCTGAGCTTTTACATGAGCAGCTAACAATGACCGAGATGAAAAAGCGTGTGCTTACCGCTTTGCGCACATTATGTGAAGAAGTTGTGTTTACCGACTTCTCAGATAGCGAACTGACAACATTTCAAAAGCGACTCCAGCAAATGAAAGAGCGTAATGCTTTTATTGCGGAAATAACAAAGACGTAAGTGCGTGACAGCCGGTTGAGAAGCCGTTTCGGGATTTATTCCGAAACGGGCCGGACTCAGCTCAAATCAGCCAGGCTCGAAAGTGTCTATATTCTGTGTACATGAATTTTCTTTCGTGGCTTCATCAAGGCGATGAGGCCACGAAAGATGATTTCCCGCCTTCGTGACCTCATCTGGACACAGCCTACTAAAGTGGGAGTTTTCCGAATGAATTAGTTTCACCATTTCAATAACTAACCCCGTCCTCGGGTGCACACTTTACATAACCCCGGTTAGGACTGTGCTGCAGTGATTAGAGCAAGGTGGTAAACATCGTCACTGCTACAGCCGCGGGATAAATCATTAACTGGCTGGTTTAATCCTTGTAAAATTGGACCGACTGCTTCAAACCCGCCGAGGCGTTGGGCGATTTTGTAACCGATGTTTCCTGCTTCCAAACTTGGGAAGATAAATACATTTGCGTTTCCTGCCAAGACAGAATCCGGTGCCTTCTTTTGGGCTACACTTGGAACAAAGGCCGCATCAAATTGAAATTCCCCATCGATTAACAGATTCGGGTCTTTTTCCTTTGCCAATCGGAGCGCTTCAACCACCTTTTCTGTTTCCGCTGATTTAGCTGAACCTTTTGTTGAAAAGCTCAACATGGCAATACGCGGATCTATATCAAATAATTGGGCAGTTGTACCACTTTCAACGGCAATTTCTGCTAGATCCTGACTATCTGGAGCAATATTGATGGCACAATCAGCAAATACATATTTCTCTTCGCCACGCACCATGATGAATACACCGGACGTTTTCCTGATGCCTGCTTTCGTTTTAATAATTTGCAATGCTGGTCGAACCGTCTCCGCTGTTGAATGTACCGCTCCACTTACTAATCCATCAGCCTGATTCATGTACACCAGCATGGTACCAAAATAATTTTCGTCCTGTAAGATTTTCTGTGCCTCTTCTGTTGTTACTTTCCCATTCCGACGTTCAACAAACGTCTCTACCATCAATTGAAATTCTGGAAATTCCGCTGGGTCGACGATAGTGCAGGAAGAGACATCCACACCAATTTCTTCCGCTTTATGTTTAATACTTATCCTATTTCCGATTAAAACAGGTGTCAACGTTCCTGCTGCACCAAGCTTGCTGCAAGCTTCCAGCACCCGTTCATCCATCGCTTCCGGGAATACGATATGCTTATCTTGATTGGCGATGTTGCTTTCCATTGTTTCGAATAAACTGCTCACTTATTACCCTTCCTCTCTTAACGCTTGAACAAATTTTATTACATTCCCTGATCAAAAACCAAGCATCTTCATCTACTCAAAATGATAAGCTTTTTTAGACAGTAATGAAAGAAATTCCATCCATGAACCACGGCTTTTCACACATTTGCCATGAACTATTCACAATTACGTGACAATCTTTACGATCAAACCTAATTACAAAGCCATTCTCCATGATTATCATTCCCAAATTGTGATATAGTAAAAACGTTAGCAAGATTATTGATCGTAATAAAAGGAGCGATAGAATGGTTGAAGCAGTAGAAACAGCAGACGGATGGTATTCCTTGCATGATCTCAGAAGTATCGACTGGACTTCTTGGAAGATGGCTTCAAGCGAGGAACGAGAAGCGGCCATTAATGAATTTGAACAGTTGCTGGCAAAATGGGAGGCTGTGGAAGAAGCAAAAAATGGAAGTCATGTCCTCTACACAGTCGTTGGCCAAAAAGCCGATATCATGTTCATGTTTCTTCGTCCAACAATGGAGGAATTGAACGAATTAGAAACAGAATTTAATAAATCAAAATTTGCCGAGTATCTCAGACCGGCTTATTCCTTCGTCTCCGTGGTCGAGATTTCCAAGTACTCGGAACCCAAAGAAGGAGCACCGCTCGAATCCTATCCTAAAATCCAGGAACGGTTAAAACCGACTTTGCCAAAATGGGAGCATATGTGTTTTTACCCTATGGATAAGCGCCGTCAAGGAGAAGATAACTGGTATAACACAGAAAAAGATGTCCGAGCGAAATTGCTCTATGAACATAGTAAGACCGGACGCAAATATGCTGGCAAGGTGAAACAAATTATCACCGGATCATTTGGTTTTGACGATTGGGAGTGGGGAGTAACCTTATTTGCCCATGACGTTCTTCAATTCAAGAAAATCGTATATGAAATGCGGTTTGACGAAGTAAGTTCGCGTTTTGGCGAATTTGGCGAGTTTTTCGTTGGCAACCATCTGCCAAAAGAAAAGATACCAGCATTCTTACACGTGTAAATCAACAAGTAAAAGGGGGCCTTCTGTTTTATGCAG
This sequence comes from Lentibacillus songyuanensis, assembly GCF_039548255.1. Taxonomy (NCBI): domain Bacteria; kingdom Bacillati; phylum Bacillota; class Bacilli; order Caryophanales; family Bacillaceae; genus Lentibacillus; species Lentibacillus songyuanensis. The sequence goes on along the minus strand of NZ_JBCLVH010000004.1, from coordinate 51,197 downwards.
GAAGCCCCCTTTCGTGTACCAGTAAACAAAGGTTGATTCGGAACTAAAAACAGGGCTAAACCGATCATTTAGCCTTCTTGCCCATCGTCCTCGCACGCGCTCCCGTTTTGGCCTCTTATACTTCGTAATTACCTTTTTCTTTGTATACCCAGGAGTTCCCCCCGGAAGAAAAAGGCGAGAACTGCTTCCGTTAGTCATACCCCGGCTAAAAATTTCATACACATCATTAAAGAGCCTAGCATAAGGATATACAGAAATGGAGGTGTGCATCTGACTATTTTTTCTTAAACATAATAGTTATAAACCAACGTACTTCACAGGCACTGTGGTCAATAGAATACGAGTGCGACAGATCCCCTTGTATTTCTTCATACAACGGATCAAAAATTTTTTAGTGGAGGTTTTTTTATGAGTGAACAACAATATTATACGAACCAAATGTATCCATATTATTACCCATACCAAGCCTATTATCCAGCATATGACTATCAGGCGCTAAACCGGCAACAACAGCAATATCCACAGGCAGATACACAAATGCCTCAAGCAACACAACAAATGCCACAAACGAATGGAACAACAGGAATGCTGCCACCACAAGAATCCTATATTGAAAACATATTACGACTCAACAAAGGAAAAATCGCAACTGTTTACATGACGTTTGAAAATAGTTCAGGCGGTGGGAATGAGCAGGTTTTCAAGGGTGAAATTCTGGCAGCCGGACGAGATCACATTATCCTAAGTGATCCCGAAACTGGTATGCGTTATTTGCTATTAATGGTTTATTTGGATTACATTACATTCGATGAACCAATTAATTATCAGTATCCATTTTCTGGAGCAGCTGGACCCAACCTTGTACAATATCCACCAAGATAATGTCTCCGCCAAATAAGACACCTGTATGGGAAGAAACTGCATTCATACAACGGTTTATCTTTCCATACAGGTATATTCTTAACAAACCGCTTACCAGGAAAACTGTGAACGCCAAAAGGAGTGTATTGTTATGCGGCATCCATATGAAAAATTCATGAAAATCGAGTTATTCGCTATTATCGCCGCAATCATTGTTGGTGTCTTTGCGCTTATCAAAGGCTTTGTCTTAGTGATCACCCTTGCCCTATACATCATTGCCTTTAGTATGTTTAGCGGGGCAATTGTGGAATGGAACACACAACAGACACAACAAGCAGGCAAGCATATGGCGCAAGCAGCGTTATTGTTTATTCTCACAACCTATATGATCTTTCATTTATAAACCTATATTTACGTTAAAACCTGTTTTTATACGTGTTTCACAATAGCATATCCGAGTAACACCCAGCCGATTAAAAATGCCACTCCCCCAAGAGGTGTGATCATCGCAAACGTTTTAATCTCCGATGTAGCATAAATATACAAACTCCCGGAAAATAGCACAATCCCAATAAAGAATAACCAGCCTGCCCACATCAGTCCACCTGTTTGAATTTTACTGATTACCAGTCCGGTTACCAATAATGCCATCGTATGAAACATTTGATAATTGACCGCTTTTTCCCATATCCCTAGGGACTTTTCAGTAACCTTCCCCTCTAGTCCATGCGCTCCAAAGGCACCTAAAGCCACTGCCAAAAATCCATTGATGGCACCAAGCACTAAAAATAATTTCATATCCATTCATCCTCTCATTAGAAGTCGAAAATTGATTTCCCATTTGCATCATCATGATCAAGTGTTGGCTGCTTTGCTGGCGGATGCACTGTTCCCGTCATTGCCTTCATCTCATCAGCTGATATTTCATCACGCGTTACAGTTGGCAATTCATTACCTTCCAGCAACAGCTCACATAGCAAGCTGACATTTGCGACATGTTTGAGCATTTCCTGATGGTTTGCTTGTTTTTCGTTTGCCTGCTGCGCTTCCTTGATCATCTTTTGAAGTACGGTACGATCTGTTACTGCCATATTCTAACCGCTCCTTTAATCAAACTTGATTCATTATAACATGTGGAACTGCGGTGGTCTTCTGATTGCAATCACCACCATATATTTTTATCCATTTAAAAAAGCCTTGGAATTCCCAAGACCTTTTCCCCTATTTACTTATGACGAAATTGTTGTCATCCCGCATCTCTTCTTTTTTATAGCGGTCATAAACCCATCGCAAGAATTCTATTTCACGTTCCTGCAATGGTCTGCCAAGCTTCTCCTGTGTATCCTCTACTACATGTAAAAAGCTTTCCATTACGCCATATCCCCCTAAGTACAACATAACCTCTTTATATTGTAGCGTGATTTCAAACGCATATCAATACCGAAAAACAAAAATACAAAATATACAGACATAGTAAACTGATTTTTCGATTAAAGTAATCTTGATTCGGTTAACTGCTATGCGAGTAACTCATCACTTTATTGGCCCGGTTAAACCGATCTTTATAAATAATGTGCTCACGGTTAAATTTCGTTGGGCTGTCTAAACCGGCAACAGCGGCCATCTCAAAGACACCTTGACGAAGAGCGAGCAGATAATTACAAACACGATACTTTTTTTCCTCAATGCTTAGGGCATTTTGAAGCTTAGGATCGGTTGTTGCGACACCGACCGGACAATTATTCGTATGACAAACCTGAGCCATAATGCAGCCAACACTCAGCATAAAGCCTCTGGCAATATTAATCATATCCGCACCCATTGCAAGTGCCATCGCAATCTTATCGGGGGTAATCAGCTTGCCAGATGCAATTATTTTCGTCCGGTCCCTCAGGTTATATTTCTTCAGGAGATCATCTACGAGCGGCAATGCTGCAAATGTTGGCAGTCCAACTGATTCAGCCAATTCATAGTATGTTGCACCTGTTCCGCCATTTCCGCCGTCAACCGTAATAAAGTCCGGAACAATTCCCGTTTCAACCATTGCTTGAACATATCCCTCAACCTGCTGCTCATCGCCGACAACAATTTTGGTACCGACCGGCTTGCCGCCAATATCGCGCATTTTATCGACAAACTCCAGCAGTCCTTTTGCATCGCTAAACTCTCTAAATCTATTCGGACTATTAATGGTGACGCCAGGCTCTACTTTTCGGATGGCAGCAATTTCTTCGGTCACTTTTTGTCCTTCTACGTGACCTCCGCGGGTTTTTGCACCTTGAGCCAATTTTAATTCAAACGCTTTGACCTGTTCAATATCACTCCTTTTTTTAAACGCTTCCCAGGAAAATTCGCCTTCCGTTGTGCGCACACCAAACAACCCCGGGCTGATTTGCATGATGATATCCACATCACCCTTTTGATGATAAGGTGAAATACTTCCTTCCCCTGTATTCATCCAAGTACCACCAGCCATACCAAGTCCTTTGGAAAGTGCTGTTATCGCATGATCTCCCAGTGAACCAAAGCTCATCGCCGACTGACCAATCATTCCCTTAATCGTAAATGGATTTCGGACAGTGTCTTTTCCTAGAATAATAGCTTCATCATCCGTCAAATAGAATGGGTTTAATATCCCTTCTTCATGATGTTCCTTGCGACTGAGCAGCTTCTCATTGTCAATCGTATAAAGTCTTGTTTTAACTTTTGGCTGCTGATCAATCTTCATTTCCTCCCGTTGACTGGGAAACATGTTGTTGACAATATATAAACCATCCTGCTCAAATTCGCGTTCCGATCCATAGCCGATCATTCGATCATTGTATTTCGCTGCCTTGTAAACAAATTCAAACTCGCGCCGGTTAAACGGCTTGCCTTCATTATTATTGTTGAACAAATATTGGCGAAATTCCGGGCCTGCCTTCTCAGCAATGTAGCGAACTTTTCCCAATACTGGGTAATTCCGTAATATAGAATGTTCCTTTTGTCTTTGGTCATTGATGTAGATACGCAAAAACAATACAAATGGAACGATGATAATGATGGCTAAGATAATAATTAACGCAATAAGTAACGCCTTTGTCATGACTCCTTCTCCCTTCAAAATCACTTATTATTCCAACATACAATCATTGACGGCAAAAACGGAAGCATTCCCAATTCAGACTGCTTCCGTTTTCGGCTGTCATTCATCTCATGTCAGGTTAGCTGTCCAGTTTTTCTTCCAATTCTCTAATTCGTGATTGTAACGCTTCGATATCGTCTTTCGTTGCAATACCAAGATCCTTCATAATCTGTTCGGTTTGCTCATATTGCTTAGAGCTCCACTCACTTTTTTTCGCTTCTCCCTTGTCAATAAAGTTATTCATGACGGTGCGCGCCTGCTCCTGTGTCAATTCATTTTTCTCAACTAAATCCTTTAGCTTTTGTTCCAGTTTTTCCTTCCCACTTACTGCAGCACCCAGACCTAATAAAAAACCATTTTTTAATAAATCTCCCATCAGATATCCCTCCTATTTAGTTAATCGTATCATATGATAATGCCTAAAAAACAGCAAATGTAACATAAAGAAAAAAACGACAAGGACAATGACGCTTATTATCAACAATACAGACATCCCCATTTGGTACGCATAGATGCCGGTTAAACTGCTGCCTACTACCAGAACAAACATGATGATTTCAAGCAGCAAATAGAATTGATGCTGTAATCGCGTCTGCTGTTTCTCCCGTTGCCATTTCCTATCCTTTTCCCCATTTTCCAGAAAACCTAACATTGCTTTAGGAAGCGAGAGGATTGGTTTAACCGTGTCCATAGCAATTTCTTTATATACTGTTTCCAAAAAGGTCTTCCCGCAGCCAAACCATTGCTTCACCATCAATTTGGACCATTTGCCAAGATCAATGTCCGGATAAATACTAATTAACACACCAACAACAATGGAAATGGCCCTTCCCAAATAGGCATAGTCGGCCGACAGTTGAATTGGCTGCTCGTTAATAAACACACGAATGTCATCCTTGATTTGTTCCATCAAACGGGCATCCATATCCTTAAATGTTCCATTTTGGTACATGTCGATGGTCTGTTTAAAAATTTTTACTAATTTGTCTCGATCAGCGTTCGGCAGAATAAAGTTCATTTCATCCAGGGTCTTCAATATTTTGTCATAATCATCAACAATTATCCCTTGAACAAGCCGTTTAAACAGCTGGGTATCCTGCTTACGAATCTCACCGATCATACCAAAGTCAATGATAGCGAGCGTCCCATCCGGTTGAATTAAAATATTGCCAGCATGAGGATCAGCGTGGAAATAACCAGGGTTAAAAAATTGATCAAAGTAAAAATCAAATAACGTCTTTGCTGTCTGTTTAACACTAATCTGGTGCTCGCTCATATAAGTGGTATCCGTTATTTTTGCACCTGTTACCCATTCCATCACAAGGACTTTATCGGTGCAAAGCTCTGCATAGTAATCGGGAATATAGATCAACGGATAATCTTTGTATCGTTCTTTAAAATACTCCCCAAACGTAAGCTCCTGGTTGAAATTCAATTCACGATCCATGACAAAAACCATTTCCCGATAAAGCGTATGTAGATTGGTTACTTTTTCTAGTTTCGTGAATACCCGAATCAGCCAGAAAACAATTTTTAGTGCTTTAAAATCCATCTGAAACGTTTCCTTCACCCGATAGCGTCTGATTTTAATTGCGACAAGACTGCCGTCATGCAATCTCCCCTGATACACCTGCCCAATCGATGCAGATGCAATGGGTTTCTCCAATATTTCCGCAAAGTAATCATCAATACAACCATGCCATTCGGTTTCCATAACGTTTCGTGCATAGGAGAAAGGGGCTGGCGGTACACGGTCAACAAGCCCGGTTAATTCTTGTATGAACACATCTGGCATGAGATCTGCCCTCGTACTTAAAAACTGACCAACCTTAATTAATACCCCACCAAGATTAACTGCCTTTACGCGATATTCTTGTGCCATTTTCCGTAACAGATCATTCCACTTTTGATTGGTTTTCTCATCCCAAATCCGATGCCGTATATGGAAAAAGTATAGTTGCAACATAAATTTTACCGTCATCCAAACAATGACTGTACAACGGTAAATAACATTATATTTTAATGTGTTTTGCACAAACAACACCTCTAGCGCTTATTCCCAAAACAGCTATTATTTAAACTGGTTTTTTGGACTATTTATAGCATATTCATTTCCTTATATTCTACTCTCTTATTTCTGTCCTTAAGCTTATTTTTATTCAGCCAAGCAAAAAAACACGAAAAGGGAATTGCTATTTATACCGTTTTGCTTTACAATCAGATAATATAAATTATACTATCATTATGCATCTATTCGCGCTATAATTCAGTATATTATTGGATTATGTGTATAAAAATGCAATAAAGGGAGATTATTATGCAGTCTAAGTACACATTATTTGACCATCTTAAATTTATTATTCCATCATTACTTGGTGTTTTTCTATTTATGATACCTGTTCCAACGAGTGGCGGATTAACGATTCCAATTGCCATTCTCGCTAATTGGGTTCAAGATTTACTAGCGGATCAGCTTTCTGCAATTATGATGATGATTGTTGTCATTACAGCGCTCCTGACAGTACTAGCTACGGTAAAACCAAAAGTATTTGCCAAGACACCATTCTTTCAGCAGTTATTTCATACAAGTCCGTTTTGGACAGTGACGCGGGTACTTGCTGGAGTATTTGCTATTATGGTATTTTTCCACCTTGGACCAGAAGCCATTTATGGAGAAGATACCGGCGAAATGCTGTTAGGTGACTTATTGCACGTATTATTCGCTGTGTTTCTATTTGCTGGTTTATTTCTGCCACTGCTGATGAATTTTGGTCTTCTCGATTTATTCGGTACCTTAATGACGAAAATTATGCGGCCATTATTTCGCTTACCAGGACGGGCATCGATTGACTCACTGGCATCATGGGTTGGTGACGGAACCATTGGCGTCTTACTAACAAGCAAGCAATACGAGGATGGATACTACACCAAACGAGAAGCTGCCATTATCGGTACGACATTCTCCGTTGTTTCTATCACGTTTACCTTAGTTGTGATTGACCAAGTTGGACTTGGCCGTATGTTCGTCCCATTTTATTTAACAGTTCTTGCCGCTGGTTTTGTTGCTGCCATTATCATGCCGCGGATTCCACCGTTATCCAGAAAGTCGGACACATACATTACGGAATCATCGGAAAAAGCAGATGAACAGATTCCAGAAGGATATAATAGTTTAACATTTGGATATAAAAAAGCATTAGAACAAGCTAAAACGCAAACAAGTGTTACCAAATTCCTTAAAGAAGGCGGACAAAACATTTTGGATATGTGGATGGGAGTTGCTCCTGTTGTTATGGCGTTTGGGTTAGTTGCCTTGGTTATCGCCGAATCCACGCCATTCTTCCAATGGATTGGGGTTCCTTTTATTCCTTTACTTGAACTGTTACAAATTCCATATGCAGCCGAGGCCTCACAAACCATTTTGATTGGCTTCACGGACATGTTCCTGCCATCCATTATTGGGTCCTCCATTGAAGCGGACATGACCAGATTTATCATTGCCGCACTATCGGTCACCCAGTTAATTTATATGTCCGAAGTCGGTGGATTGCTGTTAGGATCCAAAGTACCTGTTTCATTTCTCGATCTAGTCTTGATCTATATCTTAAGAACGATCATTACATTACCAGTTATCACGTTGATTGCTCATTTTCTTTTTTGATGGTGCCAGAGATGGTCTATAGTTATTAAGTGACTAATCAGATTGCGTTTGAACATCAACCTAAAGGAGTGCGTATCAACCGAATTACAGGAATTATCGACCTAAATGTGCGGGCTTCAACCTAATTCCAGGAAGCATCGACCTAAGAATTCGGATATCAACCGAATCCGGAAAAACATCGGCCCAACCCCATGATTCTCAAGCAATTTTTATACTATTTGACAAAACGAAAAGGCCGTCCCATTTCTGCATGTGAGACGACCTTTTCTCTGTTGTTTATCCCACTTTTAAAATGGGTGTGAAAAGGCGGCTAAGAACAATACGTCCTGTGGCAAGCGCCTGTATTAAATTCTGAGTTCATCGAATGAATGAAACTTCATTTTATCCCACTCTTAACGGGCAGTAAGACTCCCACTTCAAGATTTTAGATAAGTAGAAAAGATAAGTGGGAGTCAACTGCATGACAAAGGTCCGATTCTGTTTAACTAACATTCAGCCGGGAAAAGCACCCTGCTGAATGAAGTTTCACTTTATTGAAAAGTTATATGCATGACATCATTTATTTTATTGGTCGCTAACGAGGTGTCTTTCGGAAGTTCCTGATCGACTTTTTCTACTTCACTATCTTTTTCAATCAGTCGATCCTGGTAGCCCATTTGTTTTGCTTGTCCTTTCATAAATTGGTAGAAACTGAGATTTTCCGTTGACCCCACATGATACACACCAGTAACATCATGATGAACCATTCCATCGATTACATTTGTTAAATCATCAATATGCACAAACGTTCGAATCAGGTCATCCCGGTAAGCGACTGATTTGCCAGCGCGTAAATGGTACGCCATTCGATCCGTTCGTTCGTCAAGTTTGCCAATGCCATTTTCACCATAAATTGGTCCGGCTCGTAAAATCACCGCATTTGTTAATTCATTATCGATCAGATACTCTGCTTTCACTTTGCCATTCACATAATTATGGTAGGCGTGATCATCGGGCAATGTGGAGATGGAATCCTCCTCTGAATATGGGCCATGACCATCGGAGAAAACAAGGTCAGATGATATATATACTAATTTGGTCTGCGGGGTTAAATGCGTGATTAGATGCATTAACCCCTGATCAGCCAATTGATATTCATTTGGTCCACTCATCACCGCCCACACGACTACATCAGGATTCTCCTGCTTGTAAAAATCAGAGAATGCCTCTGGTTCATTCACATCTAATTGATAGAGATTGTCAAGCATTGCTGGTTCCTGTAAATACGTTCCAACCACTTCGTCTTCACCCGAACGATTAAGCTGCAAATACACGGATGTACCTAGATATCCATTGGCACCAAACACACAAATCTTCATTTCTGTCACCATCCTTATTGGATTCGCATACAGTTAAAATTCTAATTTTGCTCTGTTCGTTTATTTGTTGGACTAAAGAACCCTCCTAGTGTTACTATCTTCCCTTCAACGAACGGTTGTGAAACCACTTTAATTGGTTTACTCGATAATACAAGTACGATAGTTGCAGCAATGACGCCTAAGCCAATGAGATGTAATATATTATGAACCTCAAATAAATCGGTTGCTCGGAACACTTGAATAAAAAATCCGTGTAAGAGATACACATATAATGTTCTCGTACCTAAATGTGTCAAGAAATTATGCTGTTTCGGTATCCACGCCAATACGCTCATTGCCATCAACGCAGAAGTAGTATAAACAAGCAGACGTGCCAGACCGCCAAATTCCGGCATTCCCAAATCGCCGTACGATTTGGAGGCTAATAACCAACCAGAGTTTATCTCTGGTGCAAAATAAATTGCCCCAGCTACCGATACCATGATAATGACTGAAATAATTTTTGCAGCTTTTGTTTTCAACAACATGACGTGGTCTTCTTTCAACCAATAGCCAAGCAAGAAGAATGGGAAGAACACGAAGGTACGGGATAAACTGAATGTATGGCCAATTTCACCAAAATAACCAACAATCAAGCCAATTTCAACCGCAATTGCCATACTTAATACTGGCGGGATTTTCTTAAACCAATAAAGTAACATGTGCCAGCTAAACAAACTGAATAGGAACCATAAGGACCATTGCGGATCAAAAAGTCCTGTTTGCCAGCTGTCTTTGCCAATAAAATAGTAAAAAGCTGTATAGATAATTTGGAAAATGACATATGGTATTAGCAGTTTCTTTGCTAGTTTCAAAATGTAGTCTTTGTTCCCCAAACCCTTCGCAAAAAAACCGGATAAGAATATAAACGCAGGCATATGGAATGTATATATCCACATGTATAACGTATTAATGTCCTGCGATCCGCTTGCGAAGGGCTGAATCATGTGGCCAAAAACAACGAGAAAAATTAGTGCCACCTTGGCATTATCAAAAAACGCATTTCTCTCCATAAAAGTCATCCTTTTTTGTTTGAGTACTTGCTCTTCTACTCTATTTTACCCGTTTTAAAACAAAAATAGCGCCATTTCATCAGGTTGTTAAACGGATGTAAATGAACTGAAAGAAAGATAACGGGATGTAATATTTTTTCACAGTGCTTCCACATTTTATCGTTTGGGCGACTGGCACCCAAACGATTTTATTCCCGATTTTACAATAAATTTCCAACGTTATTTTGCCACTTTTTTCTTTTGGGTCGTTACTTTTTTCTTTGGTTTTGGTTGTGTTGGTTTTGGTTTATCCGTTTTGGCCCGATCGAGTGATGCTTGTAATGCATCCATCAGATTCGTCACATTATCCGGTGTGGGCTCCTTTTCACCTGCTGTTACTACGTGGTCTTGATTATTTTTCTTATCTTCAATTAGCTGTAGCAAAGCGGTGCGATAGTCATCTGTATACTTTTCCGGATCAAATTCAGTTGTCAATTGATCAATTAACATTTTAGCTGTATCCAGTTCTTTATCTGCTGTTTCCACTTGTTCAGGAACATTTGGGACATCCTCCACTTGGCGGACCTCATCAGGATAATGAATGGTCTCCGCAACAAGCGTGTTTTGATAAACACGAATAACTGCAAGCTGTTCCTTTGAGCGAATAATCATTTTAGCAATCCCGATTTTACCCGTATCTTTCAGCGCTGCTCGCAGCAGCCCATATGCCTTGCTTCCGCCCTCATTCGGGGATAGATAGTAGCTCTTCTCAAAGTAAATCGGATCAATTTCCTCCAGCTTTACAAAATCAACAATTTCAACCGCTTTATCCTCCTGTTCTTTCTTTAATGCGGCCAAATCTTCCTCGTCCAGTACAACAAACTTATTTTTTGCATATTCATAAGCCTTTACAATTTCATCATTTTCCACTTTCCGGTCACATACGGGGCAAACACGTTCATATTTAATTGGTGATTGGCATTCTTTATGAAGCTGTCTTAGTTTTACATCCTTGTTTTCCGTGGCGGCATGCATTTTGACTGGGATATTGACTAGTCCAAAACTGATTGTACCCTTCCACATCGTGTGCATTAAAATAACCTCCCTTTCTTGAATAAACGTCTTTCTTTTTAGTTTGCGTGATCGGTATCATTTTATCCTCGATCATAAGAATTGCTCTCTTGGGTCATCTTATTAGCAGGAGGTGTCTGGAATGGAGATCATGAAGCCAATTGCAAGCACATCAATCCCAACTGGCGATGAATGGATGTATGAAGTAAAGTATGATGGCTTTCGCTGTATCCTGTCATGGGAACAGGATCGCATCACATTAACAAGCAAAAACCGTAAAGATTTAACGCCATTATTTCCTGAGATTGTTGATTATTGCATGAGCAAACAGGAACTGGTCGCGTCATTTTTACCACTAATCCTTGATGGCGAGCTAACCGTTTTAAATAATTCATACCAGGCTAACTTTTCCTGGATTCAAAAGCGGGGCAGACTTAAAGATAAGGAACCTATTCATCAAGCAGCCCAGTTGCGGCCAGCTACATTACTTGTATTTGACCTGCTGCAACTAGAGGGAACCGACATATCAACGGAAGCATTTTTACGTCGAAAAGCGCAATTACAGGAGTTCTTTATGAAAGGAAATTTTGACACCGACATCTCCCCATTAAACCGAATCAGTTATGTTCCCTGCCAGCAAGATTCTGCAGCACTATGGGAACGTATTTTTACATATAAAGGAGAAGGGCTGATTGCCAAGCGGAAAACTAGTGTCTATGAAGCAGGAAAAAGTCATACCAGTTGGTTTAAGGTGAAAAATTGGCGGTCGATCGAGTGTGTGCTTACCCACTATGATCCAAAAAATGATTATTTTACTGCCAATGTACGAAGCGGCGAGGAATGGAGTGAGGTTGGTAAATGTAAGCATGGACTCAATCCGGAAGCCAAATCTACCTTGACGCAATTATTTACCAGCAAGGGGAAACGTGATAACAATGGGTATCTACTGCCTCCTGCGATTTGTGCCGAAATCCATACGCTTGATTTGTTAAAACAGGAAATCCGTGAACCCGAATTCAGTAAACTTTTGGTAACTGCTTCGGCAACCGATTGTACGATGGAAAAACTAAAGCTGGATATGGCCATGCTCCCTGAGGAACTTGATCTAACCAACACAGCTAAATTTCTTTGGCCTGAAGCGGGTCTGACGAAGGGCAATTTACTAGTCTACTTGCGGGAAATATCCGCCTATATGCTTCCTTTTCTTAAGGACCATACACTAACCTTGATTCGCTGTCCAGACGGGGTTACGGCTGAATCGTTTTTCCAAAAGCATTTGCCCGGTTATGCTCCATCGTATGTTGACAGTGTGCCGAATGAGGAGGAACGATTGATCATTTGCAATAAATTGGAGGCGCTCTTATGGTTTGGTAATCACGGTGCATTAGAATATCATATCCCTTTCCAGCGGTCAGGAAACGCATCCCCTTCCGAAATTGTATTCGACCTCGATCCGCCAGACCGGGAGCATTTCTCATTAGCTGTACGAGCAGCCAAATTACTCAAGCAAATCCTTGATGATTTAGGACTTATCGGCTTTGTCAAAACATCCGGAAATAAAGGATTACAAGTACACATTCCAATCCCGGAAAACAGCATGACTTATGAGGAAACAGCTATCTTCACCCAGGCTGTCGCTTGGACATTAGAACAGCAATATCCTAATCATTTTACAACGGAGCGTATGAAGAAAAACCGCCATGGACGTCTTTACATTGACTATGTTCAGCACGGTCGGGATAAAACGATTATTGCTCCCTACTCCCCTAGAAAGACAAGCGAGGGAACGGTTGCTTTACCATTGTATTGGGAAGAATTACAGGACGATTTATCACCCGTCCAGTTTACAATTGAAAATGCCGTGGAGCGCGTAAAATTGCTTGGTTGTCCATTTGTCGGGTATTTTGTAGTGAAAGAGCAACAGAACCTGAATAAAGTGAAGCAATTGATTGGCAAATGAGACGTGCGGGCAGATCTCTCGTCTCATCCTTAATAGCGGGTTCGTGACTTTTGGTATCGGGGGTACTTTCTATCGGCGGAGGGGCGCTTTTATCATGCAGTTTAAATCATTAAAATAGAATTAAAGCCTATCAACTTTTCACTCATGTCCCACCCTCTTTTTATTTTATTGACTCAGCTACCTTAATTAACGTTTCTGCTTTTGCTTTACCTTATAGTTTGTTATTTCATTCATTATATTTATTTGGTTTCTCTATCTTAACAAGGAGCCACTTAGTTCATAGTCTAGGCAGGAAAGGAAGCTAGGAGCTTTTCTGGCAAGAAATGCTACCATAAGCGTTCTCGGTACATATTAAGCTGCTTCGTGTCAAAGTCGATGCTTTCTCAATGTCAGAGGTGGTTCACTTCGATGGGGCAATATTCAACACGCGGATAGACACCTCATCTCATATTTTACGGCAAATTACATGCTTTCATCGACGGTATCCTAATTCCAGCATGCATTTTTTCCAAAAGCAAAATGACCGCTCCCATTCAAGAAGCGGTCATTCCCTTATATGGCTATATCTTTTTCAACAGCGGTTTTGTCATTAAATTTCTTCACATTCAATTTGCCCAAAATGCGTGCTGTCAATGTTCCTGAAACCATGGAGTCATTCACATTTAGCGCGGTACGTCCCATATCGATCAACGCTTCAATTGAAATCAGCAAACCGGCGAGTCCGACTGGCAATCCCATGGATGAAAGAACGATGATAGCTGCAAATGTTGCACCACCACCAACTCCCGCAACGCCAAATGAACTAATTCCTACGATGAGGACCAATTTGGCAATGAAGCCAACGGTAAAAGGATCAATACCGACTGACGGTGCAATCATGATCGCAAGCATGGCCGGATATAAGCCTGCACAGCCATTTTGTCCAATGGTTGCTCCAAACGATGCCGACATGTTCGCAATCCCATCATGTACACCAAGTGAATTTTTTTGTGCATTAATATTTAATGGAATCGTCCCTGCGCTGGAACGAGACGTGAACGCAAAGGTTAAGACAGGTAAGACCTTTTTCAAGTATGTCATTGGGCTTAGGCCAAAGACACCAATAAAAATCAAATGAATGATAAACATTGCGATAATCGCCACGTATGATGCGATAACAAATTTTCCGAGCTCCAATATACCAGCAAAGTCAGTATTGGCTACAGTGTTTGCCATCAGTGCCAATATACCAAATGGTGTCAAGCGTAAAATCAGCGTCACAATCCGCATCACAACAGCGTAAAGTGAATTAATGATTTTGGTAAATGTTGCTGCCTGATCTGGCTCCTTTCGCCTGAGACCCAGTACGGCGATCCCGACAATGAGGGAAAAGATAACAACAGCAATAACCGATGTGGAGCGATCTTGTGTCATATCCAAGAAAATATTAGACGGGATAAAACTTACGATCTTCTCTGGAGTTGACGTATCCTCGACCTCACCTAATGTCGTCTCCAGCATGGTGCTGCGGTCCTGTTCGGCTTGCCCGGCATCGAGTTGATCTGCATTAAGGTTAAATAATGCCGCACTTCCAATCCCGACAAGGGCGGCAATCATGGCTGTACTAACAAGAATTCCAATGATCCAGGCTGCCATTTTCCCTAATTCCGATGACTTTTCCAAGTTAATAATCGATTGAATAATTGACACCATAACGAGCGGCACAACAATCATCATCAGCAGGCTGATATACCCTCTCCCTACGATATTATACCAATCAGTTGTTTGCGTTAATATGTTTGAACCAGAACCATAAATGGCTTGCAATACGGCGCCAAGCACAATTCCGACACCTAACCCAGTGAACACGCGCTTTGTAAATGAAAGATGTTTTTTTTGCATCCAAATAAGTAGACCAATAAGTGCTATTAAAACGGCGATATTCACGATGATTAAAAATATATCCACTTTATATTCCCCCATGCTGTTGTTCGGAACTAAATTAAATTATTCCGATATCGTTAGTATGTTTTATAATATACAGTTAGCGGGATAATGTGTCAAGGAAATAAATTTACCTAAATTAAAGGCAAGCGGATACCAATAGCCGATTCGCTTGCCCAGCACATCCTAACCAATTGTCGCCTGCAATTCAATTTCTACGTTCCCTTGTATAGCACGGGAGATCATACAGCTTTTCTCCGCCTTTTTAACCAAAGTCTTCAGCTTTTCCACTTCTTCAGGCGTTGCGCTGCTTTTTAAGGATACGGTCGGTTTATGAATAATCTTTTTGTACGTAAAAACCCCATTTGTCACATCGACAATTCCTTCTGACTCATGTGCCATCTTTTGTAGTGGCAGCCCAGCACGTTCAATCATCGCCGCCAGTGTAATAATATAGCATGTTGCTGCAGCACCCAACAGCATTTCATCTGGGTTCGTTCCGCTGCCAGGTCCGTCCATTTCCGGCGGGATGGAAATCTCAGTTTGTAAATTACGAGTCTCGATAGTTCCCACACTATTTCGTCCACCCGGCCAATTCGCATGTAAATGAAAATGATGTTCTGCCATTTGCTTTCACCTCAACCGTTTTTTGTTTGTACATATGCTTTTATCCATTCTGATGGTCCAATATTTCCTTTAACACACGTGCCTGGTTATACTGTTCATCTTTTGCCGAAAATAATAAGGTAATCTGATCATTGTGCTCTTTTGTCAGCTTTTTTAATTTTTCCAATTCCTCATGCTGCTCCCCACTAGCTAATTCATCCTTATACTTCTGCTTAAATTCAGGAAACTTATCCGGATCATGGCCAAACCATTTCCGCAATTCACTGGATGGTCCTATTTCTTTCATCCAATGGTCAAGCTTTGCCTTTTCCTTTGACATCCCTCGTGGCCACACACGATCAACCAAAATCCGTACACCATCGTCTTGTGCTGCATCTTCATATATCCGTTTCATAGCTATTGCCATCGTTGAACCCCTCCTTTATGCGATCATGCGTATGTTCTCTCTATTGTTCTACCCACTCTTTTAAGAAATCAACCATCAAGCAGATGAGGAAACTTTTTCGTTTTACCTCCCCCTGAAGTGAGCGTCATAACTGCCCGCTCAGCATGAGATAAAAATAAGACCCCTATTTTCATATTTTTAGGAGTCTTATTCGATCGTTCTTCTTATTTGTCCTTCATTACCTGCTCCATCTCCCGTTTCAAATCAGCCAGCTTTTGCCTGCTTGCTTCCTTGGAGTCTTCACAAACACCGTAATAACATTTGATTTTGGGCTCGGTTCCTGATGGCCGTAAACACACCCAGCTATCATGCTCCAACCAATACTTCAGCACATTTTCTTTAGGTAACGTGATTTGTTCCATCTTATTTCCTTCGTTGACCAACGTCCGCTCGCTTGTAAGGTAATCTTCCACTTGCAGAACTTGAAGCCCGCCAATTTCCGATAACGGGTTCGCTCGTACAGTATCCATCATCGCTTTAATTTTTGCAGCTCCCTCTTTTCCTTTTAATGTCAGGGAAGTCATGCCCTCTTGATAATACCCGTACTGTTTGTATAACACCTCTAATGCTTCGAGGAGGGTTTTCCCTTGCCTTTTCCAATAATATGCTATTTCACAAGCCATCACGGCTGCTTGAACCGCATCCTTATCACGAGCAATACTGCTGATCAAATAACCATAGCTTTCTTCAAAGCCGAAAATGAATGTTTCATCGGTTGCATCAAATTGACGAATTTTTTCACCAATATACTTGAACCCGGTTAGTGTATCGATTGTTTTAACCCCGTGGCCCGCAGCAATTGCCCTGCCCAGTTCCGTGGTGACAATCGTTTTGATCATGCGGCCATTGCTTAATTGAGATGGTTCCGTTCTCGTTAACAGATAGTCCAACATAAGTGATCCAAGTTGGTTCCCGGTTAACACGGTATATTCACCCGTTTCATCTTTAACCGCAACCCCAAGCCGATCTGCGTCCGGATCAGTACCAATTAAAAGATCAGCATCTTCTTTTTTTCCATTAGCCATTGCCAGCGTGAACGCTTGATGCTCTTCCGGGTTCGGTGATGCTACCGTGGAAAACTCTGGATCGAGTTCCGCCTGTTCGGCAACAACATGGACGTTCGGAAAATGTAGTTGTTTCAAACCGCGCATGACTAAATCATAACCCGTGCCATGTAATGGGGTAAAAATAATCGATAAATCCTTCTTCGCTTTCTGCTCATTATCGCTTAACCTGGAAATTTGTTTTAATTTTTTCAAATATGCCTGGTCAACTTCCTCACCAATCCAATGCAACAGCATTTGTTCCTCCAGCTGCTTCTGTTCAAGAACTGGCACGGTTAACTCATTTGTTGTCTGTTGAATGTGTGCGATAATTTTAGCCGCTTCTGCTGGTGTGATCTGTCCCCCGTCCTCGTTATATACCTTAAAACCATTGTATTCCGGCGGGTTATGACTGGCAGTAATCATCACACCGGCACAAGTTCCTAAATGCCTGACAGCAAACGATAATAACGGCGTTGGATGTAATGAATCAAATATATAGGTCTGCAACCCATGTGCCCCCAGTACTTTGGCGGTTTCCAGGGCAAATTCCCGCGACATATGCCGTGAATCATAGGATACGGCAACTCCCCGGTCACCAGCATCAGCAAAGGTTTCTTGTAAATAATTGGCCAGTCCATTTACTGCTTTTCGTACCGTATAAATATTCATTCGATTGATTCCAGGTCCCAATACCCCGCGCATGCCTCCTGTTCCAAATGTTAACTCTTGGTAAAAGGCATCCTCCAGCGCTGCCCGGTCACCTTGAAGATTCGTTAATCCCTCCCTGAGTGATGGATCCAGTTCTTGAAATGCTTTCCATTTGTTATAAACGTTTTCCCATTGTTCCATTCGTGTACGATCTCCTTTTACACCTGAATACTGACTGTCCACTTCAATCGTTTCATGTCAGCTGCTTACAGGTCCGATTCATTCAGCGGAAGAAACCAGCTTCCACTAAGACTATTTGCTCAAATTCTAGCATACTTTACCCATGAATTCTATTTACATTAGTTATTTGTTTAATCACAACAAATTTCGGTAAGAATAAAATAATGCTTCCTATTCATTCCATTCTTCAAGTAGAATAGAATATATGCAAAGGAGTGATGACGTGTACACAAAACGCTGGTTTCAAGCACTGGTTTTGTTCATTTTAATCTTTCTATTAATCTTGTTAATTTCGGCGACTGATTTTGTGTTCGACCCAATCTTTAAATATATGGGTGCTGTTGCCGTCCCAGTGGTGGGTGCGGGAGTACTGTTCTATCTCACAAAGCCAATCGTTCATCTGTTGGAAAAATATAAAGTACCCCGTGTACTGGCTATTTTCATCGTGTTCATTCTGTTGATTCTGCTTGTCTACTTCATTATTCACTACATAGCGCCAATTGCTCAGAAGCAATTCTCCACCTTGACTGATAATATACCGGAAATGGTGGCAGGAGCGCAGCATTTAATCTCATACTGGCAAGCCAACCAGGATATCATCCCAACGGAAATAAACACAACGATCAATCATATTACCGACAATTTACAGTCCTATATTGAATCGATGATGACCTTTTTATTTGGGTTTATTAGTCAGTTAATCGGGTTTGTCTTCTCACTTGTGCTTGTACCGTTCTTTCTATTCTTTATGTTGAAAGATAGCGATAAATTTGTTCCCTTTATTA
Organism: Lentibacillus songyuanensis; assembly: GCF_039548255.1. Taxonomy (NCBI): domain Bacteria; kingdom Bacillati; phylum Bacillota; class Bacilli; order Caryophanales; family Bacillaceae; genus Lentibacillus; species Lentibacillus songyuanensis. Next base: position 32,417 of record NZ_JBCLVH010000004.1, on the reverse strand, counting down.
CACAAATCTTTCATAAGAAAAAAGCGGAAAACATTGGCAGTCTGATGTACAAAATTGACCATACCTTATCACATTATATTCAGGGCCAGTTAATTGTCAGTTCATGTGTCGGTGTGTTGCTGTTCATTGGCTATTTAATTATTGGTTTAAAATATGCATTAACATTGGCCTTATTTGGGATGGTCATGTGTGTGGTACCTTTTATTGGGGCATTTATCTCCGTTATCCCGGCAATGATTGTCGGTCTTTTTCAAGATCCGATTCTAGCAGTATGGGTCGCTATTATTATGATTGTTGCCCATCAATTTGAGAGCAACTTTATTGCGCCTAACGTTATGGGGCGGGCATTGAGGCTCCATCCGTTAACGATCATCACCTTAATTCTTGCTGCCGGTAGTATCGCAGGTTTTCTTGGCGTCTTGTTTGCAGTACCGTTCTATGCCGTTATTAAAACCATTATTGTGCATTTTTACAAAACCTATCAGGATACAAGGGTGGATAAAGATGATGCCCTTATATAGTTCGTGGGTGTATCATTAGAATTGATGTTCTTAGACCTGGACGATGTTTGCTGAATCTGGTTGATATCCTCGCTCCTGGGTTGATGTTTCTTCGTATCCGGTCGATGGCCACGTGCCTAGGTTGATGTTTCTTCGTATTCGGTCGATATCCGCGTGCCTAGGTTGATGTTTCTTCGTATTCGGTCGATATCCGCGTGCCTAGGTTGATGTTTCTTCGTATCCGGTCGATGGCCACGTGCCTAGGTTGATGTTTCTTCGTATTCGGTCGATATCCGCGTGCCTAGGTTGATGTTTCTACATATTCGGTCGATATCCGCGTGCCTAGGTTGATGTTTTGCCGAATTCGGTTGATGGCCGCGTGCCTAGGTTGATGTTTCTTCGTATCCGGTCGATATCCGCGTGCCTAGGTTGATGTTTTGCCGAATTCGGTCGATGGCCACGCGCCCGGGTTGATGTTTCTTCGTATTCGGTCGATGGCCACGTGCCTAGGTTGATGTTTCACCTATTCGGTCGATATCCGCGTGCCTAGGTTGATGTTTCTACATATTCGGTCGATATCCGCGTGCCTAGGTTGATGTTTTGCCGAATTCGGTTGATATCCGCTCTCCAAGGGCGATATTTCACCGAATTCGGTCGATGCCAAAGCATGGCTACTCCTGCTTAGGGAATCGATAAACAATCGAATCACCAACAACATAGTAGCCAATTTTTTTATAAATGCCATTTGAAGTCGGGTTGGCCTTGTCAGTATACAAACTGCAAAATTGAAACCCGCTTGTCAGTAACTGTGAAGATAATGCAGCAACAGCACTTGTTGCATAACCCTTTCGTTTAAAGCAATCCGGCGTGTATACCGCATTTATGGTTACACCGTGATCTGTTTCCCGTGACCGATTAACCATGGAAACAGGTTCACCCGCCACTTCCCACAAATAGACGGACTGATTAGCGATGAACCGTGCTGCCGTTCGATCTGCATTGGATTTAGCCATCTTTTCATTTGCTTCTTCGCCAAATTGCTGAAGCCATTGCGTAATCAGTGCATGATGTACTGCTTGTGCATGTATCAATTTCCCTTCAGCTAGAGGGATAGGCTGCACATGATCCAACTGATAAATTAATTGTTCCATATGGACGATTGCGTTCATGCCTATCAATTGTTCCCACTGTTTAACAAACATCGTGGCAGCTTTCACTGGACCTATGATGCTAGGGATATGCATGTGATGATCATATAAAAACTGGGTGACAGAACTAATAATTGCTTCATCCATATTGGGCGTATCCGCTAAAATCCAATTTTTCGGTGTCTCCATGAATGCATATACAACCTCATGATCCTGTTCTACAAACCCTAGGCACCCATATTCTCCCTCGTTAGGAGCATCTACTAATCGTTTAACGATACCAAGCATTAGGTTATTACAGGACTCTTTTTTCATTAACAGTGGTTCAACAACCTGTGCAAATTCCTGTGGTGACGATACTAATGTAATATTCATTCGATACCCCTTCCTTTTTTAAAATAGTAACGTAATATTCTTTTTTGTAAAGAGGAAATCCGTTAGAATGTATATAGGAGTGATAATTATGAATAAAAAAGAGATTGAAGCGAAGATCGCCGAATTAAAATCAGATTATGTGCGGATCCAAGGGGACGCCGAGAAATTGGTTTTAGTCGGGCAAAATACCGCAACTGCGGAAAAGAAGCTGATCGAGCTTGAGGAAGAAATTGCTGTTATGTACCGTAAGCTGGAAGAAATAGAATAGTTCGAGTGCCAGGCACCCGAACTATTTAGGTACTGGCACTCTCATTTTCTTTTCCATTTCCTTTTCCATTTCCATTGCGTCTGGTTTCCAATTTGGCCTGAATTTTTTTATCCTGCGGTGCTAAGCTAACCACAACATCCCCAGACTCAGGTGTTGATTTCATGTCTGAAGAATAGAAGACAATTTTTCCCGATGGCTTAATAAGATATAGCAGCACCGCTTCTTTATCCCGTTTCTCCAGATATTGTTTGTAATTATACTGATCGGTTAAAGTTGTTTGTCTAAACACAAATCCGGACCGAATATTTTCACTCAAGTCTTCTGTGGAAACTTCCTCACCAAATAAAATACGCCCGCCGATCTTATTGACAATATTATTAGTATCGCCATCCACCAGCTTATACGGACTCACCTTATAAACATTGGTTCGCCCATATTCCGGCATAAACGTCGTGCAAACGAGTGAATTGTACGAATGGTAATCCGTTGCCGCAATCAAATATTCATATGGAGTTGTATCCAAGTGGTATTCCGTTTGCTCGGACAGCATTTCCCCATGATAGAATGGCACGCCGGCCTCTCGCGCATTCCGTAATCTTTCCCAGGAAGAATCAACAATAATAACTGGCGCTTTCGCCTTAACCAGTGACTTTGCCAGTTCAACCGTAAATCGGTTACTGCCAGCGATAAGGGTACCTGGCCGCCCATCCATCGATAAGTGAAGCTTTTTTGCCAGCCAGCTGATTGAAAATCCGTGCGCGATAACTGTAAAGAACACCAATCCAAACGTCAATGTGGTAAGAATGGAAGCATCTTCATAGCCAGCGTCTCCCAGTATCGCAGCAAAATAACTGGAAACCGTTAATGCGACAATCCCTCGGGGTGCAATCCAGCCAACCAATATTTTTTCGTTAAGCGATAAATCAGTCCCGATGGTAGATATAAAAATCGATAACGGACGGACGATAATCATCATAAATATGACATATCCGATAATTCTTGGTTCAAATATATGCAAGATCGTATCCATATTTAAGGACGCCGACAACATAATAAAGATGGCAGATATTAGTAATATAGACATGTTCTCCTTAAAGTGCCGCATATCCTCTACCGAGCTAATACCCATGTTTGCAAGTGTCATGCCCATTGCCGTTACAGCTAACAGCCCTGTTTCATGGGCAGTCTCATCGGCAATCGTAAAACAGAGGATAACCACAATAAACACTGCTGGTGATTTTAGAAACTCAGGAATATTTCCGGTCTCAAACATCCAGCCAATACCTCGTCCACATGCCCAGCCAAAAATAACCGCAAAAACCGATGCCGCAAAGAATAACAATAGTGACAGCCCGCTAGGATCCTGGGCGGTAAAATAAGAAATTAATTCAAATGCAAATACCGCCAGTAGAGCACCAATCGGATCAACGATGATCCCTTCCCACTTCAAAATCTTTGCTGGCCGTGATTTTAATTTGGATTGGCGCAGCAAAGGCAGAATCACGGTCGGACCAGTCACAATAAATAAACCGCCAATCACAAATGCAACGGTCCAGGACAATCCTGCGATATAATGGGCTGTCAATGAGCCCAGTATCCAGGCAATAAATGCGCCAATTGTCGCAATGCGAAATACCGGCCGGCCAAGACCGCGCAGCTCCTTGAAATTCAAGTTTAAACTGCCCTCAAATAGAATAATCGCCACAGCAACGGTAATAATTGGCTTATATAACGTGCCAAAGTCTTCCTGTGGATTCATAATGCCGAACACCGGACCAACGATTAATCCGGCAACAGACATCACAACAATGGCTGGCAATCGATAACGCCAGGCCAACCACTGTGATCCAATCCCCAGCAGACCGACTAACATAATTTCAAATAAAACAGAAGGAAACATATCATACCTCCATTTCTTCCTATTTATCCCGCCTTAACGGGCAGTAAGACCCCCCACTTCAGGATTTTGAGGTGAAACTAAACAAGATAAGTGGGGGCAACTACATGACAAAGGTCCGATTCTGTTCTCAGCCTGCACTAGCACGTCTGAGTGCGTCAAAAACTCCCCCTGAATGAAGTTTCACTTTATATAAAGTCATTTTAAAGGGGGTTAGAAATAAAGTAAACAATTAAATCGTATTTCCCGCGAAGTTTTTCACGTGAACTGTGTATTAAAGCCCCCTTTAAACGCCATTAAAATCTGTAAAAGAGGGGCAGACTTCAGATCCGTTTGAATCCAATTCAGGAGCATTTTTAACATCTGCTCATCATGGGTCAAATCTACCTATTCGACAAGCATTGACAAGCCGTTATTCAACTTGGTAAACTTATTTTAATTTGCCACATTTCCAATACTCCTGCATTAATTGTCTGATTTCACAAAAAACAGTCATCGTCGGGAAACGCTAGTTTTAGAGGAGATATATCATCATGAATAGAAACATCTTTATCATTGGATTCATGCTTTTTGCATTATTTTTTGGTGCAGGTAATCTCATTTATCCGCCAACCCTCGGCATCGACTCGGGCACATCCTATTGGCTGGCGATCAGTGGCTTTGTCATTACCGGTGTGGGACTACCAATTCTCGCCGTTACCTCCATCGCTTTTGTAAAAAATGATGCCCGTGAATTAGCTGATCGCGTGCATCCATTGTTTGGATTATTGTTTACCTCGATTGTTTATTTAGCAATTGGCCCTTTTTTCGGGATCCCACGAGCAGCGGCCGTTGCCTATGAAATAGGTGTCGAGCCTTTTACACAACATACATCCACATTGGCATTATTTATTTTTACAACTATCTTTTTTATTCTCGTTTATTGGGTAAGTCTAAACCCATCCAAAATGGTTGATCGCATCGGGCAATGGCTAACTCCAATTTTGTTACTTGCTATTGTCGCACTCAGTGTTGGTGGTTTTTTTCTTTTGGACCAACCATTGCAAAGCCCAATTGCTAAATATACCGAAAATACCTTTTTCACTGGTTTTGTGGAAGGGTATTTAACGATGGATGCAATTGCTGCACTGGCATTTGGTATTATTGTTGTCAATGCCTTTAAAGAACGCGGTGTAACCAGCAAGAAAGGACTTGTCCGCGCCACGTTAAAAACTGGGATCATTACCGGTGTTGGACTTATCGCTGTCTATGCTTCCCTTGGCTGGATTGGGGCAAAGCTTGCGTCAACAGGCAGTTATGATAATGGTGGCAACATCTTATCCAGTGCGGCCCACATGATATTCGGCAATTTTGGTGCTTTCTTACTCGGTATCATTGTCATTTTGGCTTGTTTTACAACCTCTGTAGGTCTGGTCGTTGCTTGCGGGCAATTTTTTGTTAAAATCATCCCCCTTTCGTACAAATGGATTATTAGCCTTGTGACCGTTCTAAGTTACCTCATTGCCAACCAAGGATTAGATACCATTATTGGCTATTCTGTACCGGTGCTCACGTTTATCTATCCCATCACGATTGTGCTGGTATTATTAACGTTTATGCAAACCCTGTTTCAACGATCAAAAGCAGTTTACCGCGGAGCAATATTATTCACGTCCCTGATCAGTTTGTATGACGGCCTTGTTGCCTTTGGCATTAAGTTAGATGCCATTACACCCTACATGGAGTACTTACCATTTTTCGCAAATGGATTAGGCTGGGTTGTTCCGGCAATTATCGGCGGATTGATCGGACTGCTCTTTCGAAACCGGCAATCTTCTCCGCACGCTCATTAAGGGGCTGCCATCCGGCTGCCCTCCCTTCCATTTCTTTGATTCTCAGTCACATTCAAAAATATGTTAGGATAATACTAGCAATAGGAGGTCCACGTATCATGATGACAAAAGAAGAGAAAATACTGCAAACCTATTTCGGCTACGAAACATTTCGTCCAGGCCAGAAGGAAACCATTGATCATATTCTACAGACCAACAACACCCTTGCTGTGATGCCTACAGGCGGCGGGAAATCACTATGTTACCAAATTCCCGGTCTGTCACTTGACGGATGCGCAATCATCATCTCCCCGTTAATTTCATTAATGAAAGATCAGGTCGATTCCCTCAACGCATTAGGCATACCGGCAACGTTTATTAACAGCTCCCTTTCCACCGCTGAACAGCAAGAGCGTCTGCAGAACATGGCTAATCAGCGCTATAAGTTTGTTTATGTTGCACCAGAACGGTTTGAGTCGCAAAGCTTTGTTAATGTTGCGAAACGTATCCGATTATCATTAGTCGCCTTTGACGAAGCACACTGTATCTCCCAATGGGGGCATGATTTCCGGCCAAGCTACCGATCGATTGTAGCGAAGTTAACCCACCTGCCAAATATCCCGGTGTTAGTCGCATTAACTGCAACAGCTACCAGGGAAGTCATTTCCGATATTCAATCTTTATTACATATCGGTGACACACATGTAATCAATACTGGGTTTGAACGGGATAATTTATCATTTCACGTGGTAAAAGGAAAAGATAAGGCGACCTATGTACGCGCTTTTTTAAAAGAACATAGCTCGGAATCTGGCATCATTTATACCGCAACCCGAAAACAGGCAGATAGTTTATATGAACAATTACAGCGACGCGGCCTAGCATGTGAAAAATACCATGCCGGGATGGGAGAAGAGGATCGAAAGCGTGCCCAGGCGGCATTTATCCAAGATGAAAAAACGGTCATGATCGCCACGAACGCGTTTGGAATGGGAATCGATAAGTCCAATGTCCGTTATGTGATTCATTATGCCATGCCCATGACGATTGAATCCTACTATCAGGAAGCCGGGCGCGCCGGACGAGACGGTGAACCAAGTGACTGTATCCTGCTGTTTTCCCCACAGGATGTGCAGCTGCAGAAATTTTTAATTGAGCAATCGCTAATGGATGAGGATGCAAAACGGGACGAATATCGGAAATTACAGGCGATGATCAATTATTGTCATACACACAGCTGTTTAACGACGTTTATCCTGGAATATTTCAATGATCACCCGACTCAAAAAACATGCCAACGCTGCAGTAATTGCTTAAACCGCCAAGAGAAAAGTGATATTACCGAAGAGGCGCAAATGATTCTTTCTTGTGTAAAGCGTATGGGCGAACGATTTGGCACAGGGATGACTGCTAAGGTTTTAAAAGGCTCCAGAGATAAAAAGTTGCATGACTTTGGCTTGCATCGGCTCACTACATATGGGATTATGTCTGCGTATACGGAAAAGGAACTAACCGAGCGTATTCATTTCTTAATCGCCGAAAATTTACTGGCAACCGAAGAAGGGAAGTTTCCAACATTACGGTTAAACCAAGCATCGGTTGAGGTACTCAAAGGTCAGCGTACCGTGGTCATCTATACCGCGCCAATTCCAACCGGGGAAGAAGCGGACTATCATCTTGACCTGTTTGAACAATTACGACGGTTACGCAAACAGATTGCGGATGAGAAAGGAGTCCCACCATATGTGCTTTTCTCGGACGCAACCTTAAAGGAGTTAAGCCGCTACTTCCCAGAAACGAAAGAAGATATGCTTACGATTAAAGGGATTGGCGAGAAAAAGTACGAACAATACGGTGATGTGTTTTTAAATGTTATTCTAACATGGCGAGCCGAAAACCCGGACATCAAGTCGAAAATCCGAATATCCGACGCTCCAGCAGCAAGACCGGCTAAACGCAAACCAGATGAAGCTGGCCCAAGTCATATGATCAGTTATCAACTCTTTCAATCCGGCAAATCGATCAAGGACATTGCTACAATCAGGGAGTTTTCGCAGCAAACAATTGAAGGGCATATCTTTAAAGCGTTCAAGGATGGTTACCCAATTGCCTGGAACATCTTTTTTAATACAGAGGAAGAGGCAGCCGTGCTAGCAGCAAGAGAGAAAATCGAGGAACCAAAACTCAAACCATTACGCGAGACCCTACCTGATGATTATAGCTATACAACAATTAAGGCTGTTTTAGTGAAGAACGGGTATATGTAATTAGGAACACGGGCTAGTTTCATGCCGCTGAAAAACGGACGTCTTTTAATGGATTGCATGTGAGGCATTTGCTTTCATATTTGTCGTAGTAAATTATCGGCGATTTGCTTTTCAGCAATCCGGACGGCTCCTATGTCTCACTTTTCACATAAAATAAATTTGATGCTGCGCAACTTGCTCCTTTAATACGCATATAAATTAGCTATTTCGCCAAAAACCGTTTTCGAAATAGCTAATTCTATGTATAATATAGCTGTATTAGCTAAAAGGAGGCATGAACACAAATGAGAGTTCCTTCAACCAAAATGCAAAATAATTTCGGAAAATATCTGAAGTTTGTGGAAGCTAACGAAGAAATTATTATAACCAAAAGCGGAAAAGATGCAGCTAAAATTTTACCATGTTATGATGCAGATTCTGTCAGAGAAGGACAATCGGAATATCATTCTTCAAGGGATTGGGTAACGTACGAAGAATTTCTGGAAATAACGGAGGAATCGGAATTAAGGTTTGAATTAATCGATGGCGTCATCTACAACCCTGCCTCCCCTTCTTATAAGCACCAGCATGCGGTCCATGAGCTTCATGGTACATTTTACAATTGGTTCAAAGAGAAAAAATGTGTTCCACTAACATCTCCCTTCGATGTAACTTTCTTTAAAGAAGAAGACAATATCTGTGTGGTACAGCCAGATATTTTGGTGATCTGTGACAAAGACAACCTTGACGAAAAAGGCAAATATATGGGGACACCAACTCTGGTGGTTGAAGTGTTGTCTCCTTCCACAAGAAGCAAAGATATGTTAAAGAAGCTTGCATTATATAAGCAATGCGGTGTGAACGAATACTGGATTGTTGATCCAATCAATGAGCATATTTTGATTTATACGCTTGCAAACGATGATATTGTAAACAACAAAACCTATTCAAAAAATGCCCATCAGTTGGTTCGCTCTGATCTTTTTGAAGGACTGGTTGCGGATTTGCAGGATGTGTTCGCTTGATCATTTGAATGTGTATATGATGCCCAAAAGATGGGTGCCTTCATTCCACCTGCAATTTCTCTGAAGAATATAACTAACATTTTCATTAGAAGTGTTAAGTTTATCAGGAAGAATTGTACCATATATTACGCTTAATTACCTTTTTCCTAATGAAGTTTCACTTTATTACTTTTTCACGCATACCCTCAGTGCAACAGAGAATTACTGCTTAGCCACCATAGTACACCAAAAAATGTAACAATGGTTAGACCAACTTCTATTAGGGAGACTTTGTAGTTTACCCGGTTACCGGAATACTTCCACTCTACATATGCTTGAAAACATAGCTGGCATACGATAAAAAGGCATAATAGAATGAGTATAGTAGGTGCCTTGGCTGAAAACATAGACGCATCTATAATAATGACGATCACAAATATGAAACGTAACGTCCAATCGCCTATTTTATGTAATTTATTAATGTGGTTATAGGAAAACCAGCGCATTTTATCAGCCCCCATCATGCCGCGAAGAAGCGCTGGAATTCCGATAAGCATGATAATTACAATCCCCATAATGATGATAAGTTCATTCCAAAACCCAGCTTGTAGTCCGTAATAATTCATGTATAAACAGCTCCGTATTTGTTTTGACTTTCAATTTATCTGTTTGGACGGCACGCAGTTTCACGATTAAACCGTACGCAATATGTTACGCCCACTTCTTACAACACCTACCCTTATTAATTTCTACTGAATCGTACTTTTTGAACGGAACATCAGCATGTCATAACACGAATTGAAAGATTTTCTTCTCGATCATGAACCTTCAACATCTCCCGGCGAACGATATCCTGTGAAACTAGGAGAGTTCCTTCACCAAAATGAGTTTGAAGATTTTTTGCAATAGTCGTTTTACCACTGCCGGCATTTCCTCGTAGGATAATTAGTTTTGATTCCATTATGCTCTCCATTCCTCTGTTTCAATTTTAAACCCATTCAAACATTTTTTAATAATTATGTAAACTGATTTATCGAGAATTCCACTGCTTCACAGATAATCATCTAATCCGGGCATTGTGCTATATCTTTACTGAAATTTAACACCCAATAACGGATAATATATTTAGGGAAGGACAGTGTCAAAGTGGATTTCCTTTCTTGACAATTTGTCGTTTGTCCAGTAGAGTGTAGTGATCAACTAATTGAATAATATTTTCTTATCCAGAGAGGTGGAGGGACTGGCCCATTGAAGCCTCAGCAACAGACGGTTTGTACTGTGCTAATTCCAGATGCATATTGCGGAAGATAAGAAGAGCAGTTACTTTATATCCCTCTTCTTATTTTGGAAGGGGGTTTTTCTATTGTAATAAGTAATCAAATTATCATTTTCCCATGTACATGAGAGACATTATAGGAAACGAATGGCGATAGTCAACGATTCCTATTGTGAATAGATTATAAGCTTTGATATACCCCATATTGTATATAGGCATATCAATTTAAAATAGATTATTAAAGAGAGGCTCGGACAAATTTATGAAACAAACAATAAATCATCAAGAAACGTCTATAGGATATAACAAAGTGTGGATGGTGCTAATTTTAGGCGCACTAACGGCATTCGGTCCATTATCCATGGATATGTATTTACCGGGATTGCCAAAAGTAACCGAAGATTTTCAAACAACTGCCTCCCTTGCTCAGTTAAGCATAACCGCAACTCTAGTCGGTTTGGCAATTGGGCAATTAGTATTTGGTCCGTTAAGTGATATTAAAGGAAGAAAGCGCCCGCTGCTTGTGACGTTAACAACATACGCGCTTGCTTCTATTCTTGCTGTATTCAGCGATAATATTTGGGTATTTGTCTGTTTGCGATTTATTCAAGGGGTATCAGCTGCTGCAGGAATTGTCATCGCACGTGCGGCATCACGGGATATGTATACAGGGAAAGACTTGACGAAATTTATGGCGATGCTTGCACTGGTCAATGGGGCCGCTCCAATTCTCGCACCATTATTCGGCGGATTAGTACTCAACTTTGCGTCATGGCGGTTCGTCTTTGTCATTTTGTTCATTATTGGAATCGTGATGTTGCTCAGCGTAACATTTACGCTTCCAGAAACACTAGCAGAGAAGGACAGGAAACAAGGCGGTCTAACGGAAACCTTTCAAACGTTCCGTGTTTTGCTGAGAGACCGGGTATTTATCGGGATCGCACTGGCTCAAGCCTTTGCCTCCATGAGTATGTTTGCGTATATTGCCGGTTCCCCATTCGTTTTACAAAATATTTATGACGCAACACCACTGCAGTTTTCCGTTATATTTGCTATTAATGGAGTAGGAATCATTATTGCTGCACAGCTCACGGGGAGATTGTCCTCTACTATAGAGGAAACGCATTTATTAAAGTGGGGCGTTTCCATCTCTTTTGCAGGCGGTTTCCTCCTAATTGCGACCATCTTGTTTGCTTTTCCATTGTGGGTATTGCTGCCAGCACTGTTCCTGGTAGTTTCCAGTGTTGGAATCGTGAATACAACTAGTTTTTCGTTAGGAATGCAGCGTCAAGGAAAAAATGCGGGAAGTGCATCTGCGTTTCTAGGTATACTTCCATTCGCTGGTGGCGGGATTGTTTCACCACTTGTCGGGATTGCCGGTGATTATACAGCGGTGCCAATGGCTATTATCATATTCATTACCAGTACGATGGCATTCACCTTTTACCATATTCTTGTCAAACCAAATCGCACAGCCATTCATGACAGTAGTTCCTCTGCCGTATAACCAAGGGAAGGAATTTGCCAATAAAGTGAAACTTCATTCAGTGGGGGCTTACTACCCGTTAAGGCGGATAAGTGATTCCTAAGACGATTATAAAAAAGTAAACGTCATGGAGTAAGGGGCGCTCTATCTCCCAACTCCATGAATTACATATTCATTTAACAATTACTTATGGTTTCACGACTAACAAGCACCAAAAATGAAAACGTCATGCATCCCTCCGCTAAGAAGGTTGCATGACGCAATCTATTAAACCTCACTTCATGTCGAATGCCCATGTACCATTCCGGAACACAGCTTCGGTACTGCCGTCTGCTTTCACCCCGTCAATATCGAGTTTTTCTGAGCCAATCATGAAATCAACATGACTTAAGCTATCATTGACTCCATGTTTATCCAACTCCTCTGCAGTCATGCTTGCCCCACCTTCCAGGTTAGTTGGATACGCCTTCCCAAGAGCAATATGACAAGATGCATTCTCATCAAATAATGTATTATAAAAAATCAAGCCTGATTGAGAGACCGGTGATTCGTGTGGTACAAGGGCGACTTCCCCTAACCGGCGGGAACCCTCATCCGTTTCAAGCAAGTGTTTCAAGGTTTCTTCTCCTTGTTCCGCTTTAAAATCAATTACTTTACCATCCTTGAATGTGAGACTAAAATTGTCGATTAAACTGCCGCCATAATTCAGAGGTTTCGTACTTGACACCGTACCATTGACACCATATTTATGTGGCAGTGAAAAGACTTCCTCCGTCGGCATGTTTGGATTGAAGGTGATTCCCTTTTCCGATACAGCGGAGCCTCCTTTCCAAATATGACCCTCAGGCAATTCGATTTCCAAGTCTGTTCCTGGTGCTTTATAAACCAGTTTTTTATAGTTTTTCTTATTCAGTATTTCGCGGGCCGTTTTCAAGTTCGCATTATGTTCTTCCCAGGCAGCAATCGGGTCGTCCTTGTCCACACGAACAATTTGGACAATCGCTTTCCACAAACTTTCCATGGCATCTTCCTTCGATTTATCTGGAAAAATCTTTTGTGCCCAATCACCCGTTGGAATCGAAATAATCGACCATGTCACCCGATCATTCATCGTATATTGCCGGAAGTTCCGCAATGCTACAGCCCCTGCTTTGCTTGCTTTGGCAACACGTGATGGGTCAATGTCCTTTAATAAATCCGGATTTGTCGAGCGAATGGATAGTACTGCCGCACCATCTTCTACATATGTATCATGCAGCTTAACCTTCCACTCGGGGTAATCAGCAATTACTTCATCCGAGGCATTTTCGTAGTAGAGTTTTGTCAGCTCATCATCCCCCCAATTTACCTGGACATTTTTGGCCCCTAATTCATACGCTTTGCGGACGACAACTCGGGTAAAATCAGCCCCCTCGATTGGTGCATTAATCATAAGTGCCTGGTTTTTTTGCAGATTTACTCCTGTTTTTAATGCTAATTCCGCATACTTTTCCTGAGTTTGTTTACTTACCATAATTTTTTACCTCCAAAATAGTTTCTTCTTCCTTTTTTATTATTTCATACAATTTCAGTATTACCAAATCATGTGTTTAACGTATATCCTTGCCTTTTTCCAGCCTATTTACGGAAAAACTCATATGTGTTATGCTTATATTAGGTTACTTTTCGTAATTACCTATCTAACCAGAGAGAAGGTGATCTTCATGGAAGAATTATGTCCGCGTTTTGAAAAGGCAATGCAGCTGATGAGTAAACGATGGGTCGGACTGATTTTGTTCGAACTGCTAAAAGGAACAAAGCGTTTTTCGGAAATGGAATCGGACTTGCCAATCAGCGGAAGATTACTCTCTGATCGACTAAAAATGCTTGAAAAAGAAGGAATCGTCGAACGCAATATTTACTCCGAATTCCCTGTACGCATTGAATATTCCCTGTCTGGCAAGGGCAAAGCAATGGAGCCAGTCATTAAAGCCATTCAATGCTGGGCGGAGGAATGGATTACCATGGATGAATTAGAAGAGAAAGCTTAAGGTAGAGCAGGCTGTGGAACTACCAGCCTGCTTGTTATTTATATATGGGTCCGTCCTTTGATCTATGGAACAAAAGCAATTCATCAACCTTCATGTATGCTTTTCGATGAAGACGCACTGTTATCATATACAACATAGCCACTTGAGTTAACCTCCTGCAAAAAACCGCTTGGATCATTCCCTTCTTCCATTAATATTGGTTCTATTCTATCGTCAATATTTCTTCTAAGCTTAAACAAAAATGCACTAGCTTTTAAATAATCTTCAGGAAGTGACTCGACAATGACAGCAATTGTTCAACGGTCTTTGCACCCCAACCATTATCCCATTTTCTTTGCCATGATAAACTGACACATACCATACGCAGCCACCCGACTGGTCATATTCCGAAAATCAATCGTCGGATCAATTTCTACAATATCCATCACCCGAACCTTTTCATGTTGCGATGCCTCATATATCCCTGTAAGCAATGTTTGCGAATCCATTCCGCCTGGGCCAATCGCTGGACACCCTGGGGCGAATGCTTGATCAAGCACATCAATATCGACCGACAGATAAATCGCATCAACGTGTTCACCCAGTCGTTCAAGCTCCTTTTGCAAAATTTTTGCCAACGATATTCGGCCGACATCCTGCATCGAGTAAACCGTCACACCTTGTTCATCGGCATAGCGCGCGTACTCGCTGGCATTGGTGAAATCACGAATTCCAATTTGTACGAGATCGTCTCCACGAATTATGTTGTCCATTAATAGCCGGCGGAATGGTGTGCCATTGGTTGGTCCGCCATCCTCAATATTTCGCAAATCATGATGGGCGTCAAATTGAATCACACCAACGCGACCGACCTGCTGGGCATATGCTTTAATCGATGCATAGCTGATCGAATGATCCCCGCCTAACACCATCCACCACCTTGCAGCATTACTGGCATAAGCATCCCGCAGTCCTTCATAAGCGCGCTGCTGATCCCCAACGATGTCGGTCGGATCCATAGCAATATCGCCAACATCCAAGATTGGATCAGTTAATTCCAGCCCCGAATCCCCAGCATAGGTGGTATAGCTTTGTAAGACAGCACGGATAACATCAGGGGCAAACGATGCTCCCGAGTGGCTGATCGATGGTTTGGACAACGGTACACCCGCAAGTGCGAATGAGCCAGTCATCCCCGGTTTCCAATCACACAAAAGTTCTTTCACCTTGGTTGTATAACGATCTTTAAAAACTGCTTTCCCAGCTGGTTTGAAATGCCGTAATTCTGTCATCGCTGAACCACCGGCCTTTCATACAGAACCGCACCATCTTTAATCACCGTATTGGCATGGTTTACCCCATAGTGATATGGAAGGTACAAATAGTTCGGTGCATCCCAAATGACGACATCAGCTTTCCCGCCTTTTGCGATCACACCTGCCTCCCGCCCGCGGCCAATCGCATATGCCGCATTAACCGTGACAGCATGCCAGATTTCTGCCGGAGTTAGTTTTAATTTTAAGGCGGCGATTGACATGATTAATTGCAGGTTTTCGGTTACCGAGCTGCCTGGATTAAAATCGGTTGCGAGTGCAATCGCTGCACCCTGGTCAATCATTTTTCGTGCCGGGGCATAGCTGTCTTTTCCTAAATAAAAACTGGTTCCCGGCAAAATAACCCCGATTGTATCAGATACAGCGAGCCGTTTTATCCCTTCATCAGAAACAACGGCCAGATGATCCCCGCTGGTCGCCCCCAGCTCAACCGCAAGTTCCGTACCACCTAATGGATCAATTTCATCCGCATGGACCTTCAACCCAAAGCCATGCTCTTTTGCTGCTTGCAGATACCGTCTTGACTGCTCCACCGTAAATACACCTGTTTCTGTAAAAATATCCACAAACTCCGCCAGATCAGCTGCTTTTATTTCAGTAAACAATGCACGCATCGTCGCCAAAAACGCGTCGGGGTCACCCTTATTTTCTGGCGGAATCGCATGCGCCCCTAAAAATGTCGATACGATATCCAGCGGATGCTGCTTGTTTGCCTCCTTGACAACGTTCAACTGCTTTAATTCCGTTGCTCGATCAAGCCCATACCCGCTTTTCGCCTCGACCGTGGTAATCCCGTGCATTGCCATTCGATCAAGATGAAACAGCGCTTTCTCCAACAGCTCCACAAACGTCGTTTTTCTTGTTGCATTGACCGTGGATAAAATTCCACCACCTTGCTGTAATATTTCCAAATATGGCACTCCTTGCTGTTTCAAGGCCATTTCTTGTTCACGGGAGCCACCGAAGACAAGATGGGTATGCGGATCAACAAGCCCCGGCGTAACTAGTTTCCCCGTTGCATCGATAATCGTTGCCGCTTGAATCTCGCCAGCCTTTTCCGCAGAGCCGATCCAATGAATCATGCCATTCTTTACAGCAATTGCCGCCCCCTCAATCACCGCTAATTCGTTCATTGCTTCACCTTTAACAGGACCTTGTTTATCCATCGTTAATAGTTGCCCGATATTCGTTATCAGTAAATCTGCCTGCACCATAAACCCCTCCTGCTCAACCATTCTTGTAATCTATCGCCTTATTCCTGTTTCATCGGAATCGTAATATCATGCGCATCCGCAAAATCCATTGCTGTTTCGTACCCGGCGTCAGCGTGACGGATAATGCCCATTCCCGGGTCGGTCGTCAGTACCCGTTCCAATCGCTCTGTTGCCAAATCAGTTCCATCAGCAACAACAACCATCCCGGCATGCAAAGAATATCCCATACCAACACCACCGCCATGGTGAAAAGAAACCCATGAACCTCCAGCAGCCGTATTGATTAAAGCATTTAAAATCGCCCAATCAGCAACCGCATCACTGCCATCCTTCATTCCTTCTGTTTCCCGGTTTGGTGAAGCAACCGAGCCACAATCCAAATGATCCCGCCCGATGACAATCGGAGCTTTGATTTCCCCTTTGCGTACTAGTTCATTAATTGCCAACCCCATCTTTACTCGTTCTCCATAGCCTAACCAGCAAATCCGTGATGGCAGGCCCTGGAAGGAAACCCGAGCATGGGCCAAATCAATCCAGCGAATGAGGGACTCATTTTCCGGGAATAACTCCTTGATTAATTGGTCGGTACGGTAAATATCCTCCGGGTCACCAGAAAGCGCCGCCCAGCGAAACGGTCCTTTTCCCTCGCAAAACAACGGCCGGATATACGCTGGGACAAACCCTGGAAAATCAAAAGCATTGGCGATACCTTCATTTTTCGCTACCTGACGAATGTTATTTCCATAATCAAAAACAACCGATCCACGCTTTTGATAAAGCAGCATCGCCTTCACATGTTTAGCCATGCTTTCTTGTGAAAGTTGCACATATGTCTTTGGATCGGCTGTACGCAATTTTGCAGCAGCGTCCACGGAGTAACCAATCGGTACATAACCGTTTAATGGATCATGGGCTGACGTTTGGTCGGTAACAATGTCAATATCAATATCACAACTTAACAGCTCATGATGAACCTCCGCCGCATTCCCTAACAGTGCAATCGATAATGCCTTCCCTTGTTTCTTCGCTTCTGTCGCCAGCTCAATAGCCTCATCCACATTGTCCGTCATGACATCACAGTAGTTTGTTTGCAGCCGTTTTTCAATCCGGTGTTTATCGACCTCGACAGCAATAACTACACCTTCATTCATGGTAACTGCCAGCGGCTGTGCGCCGCCCATGCCGCCAAGTCCGGCAGTAAGGGTGATCGTATGCCGTAATGTGCCATTGAAATGCTTCTTAGCAAGAGCCGAAAATGTTTCATAGGTTCCTTGCAAAATACCCTGTGTACCAATATAAATCCAGCTTCCTGCCGTCATCTGTCCATACATCATCAAGCCCTTTTGATCAAGTTCATGAAAGTGTTCCCAGGTCGCCCAATTCGGTACAAGATTGGAATTTGCCAGCAAGACCCGTGGCGCATGCCGATGCGTTTTAAAAACACCGACAGGCTTACCGGACTGAACAAGCATGGTTTCATCATTTTCCAGGTTGCGCAGTGTCCTAACGATCGCAGCAAAAGCATCCCAGTTACGGGCTGCTTTGCCGATGCCACCATAGACAACCAATTCATCCGGGTTTTCGGCGACCTCTGGATCTAAATTGTTATATAACATGCGCAGTGCCGCTTCCTGCTCCCATCCTTTACACTCTAATTCCAAGCCCTTCTTTGCTTTTACATTTACTTTATTCATCAAAAATCGACTCCTTTTATATGAGATAAAAAATGGTGCAACACTATTTATCAAGCATGTTTTCGGTCGATGTTCCCCTTCCCAGGTCGATGTTCCCCTTCTCAGGTCGATGTTTCGGCGTTTTCGGTCGATGTTCCCCTTCCCAGGTCGATGTTTCAGCGTCTAGATTCAGTTTGATTACACGATTGCCCCCGCCTTTCTTTTCTCAATCCAACCACACGTTTTTAACCAATTCGTCATTGCCTCCATATCCGTTGAAAAGACACGATCTTTCGTAATCGAAGGAACCACTTCACGGGCAAGATCGTACAAGGCTTTCGTCTGGGAAGCCATTTTTTCAGTGCCTCGATATTCGACGGCCTGCATGGCGCAAATAAGTTCGATTGCTACCACCCGGCGCGCATTAGTCAGGATTTGCCATGCATGTCTGGCGGCAATCGTCCCCATACTGACATGGTCCTCCTGATTGGCTGATGACGGAATAGAATCGACACTCGCCGGATGGGCCAATGTTTTATTTTCCGAAACAAGTGATGCCGCACTATACTGCATGATCATCGCCCCTGATTCAAGTCCAGGGTTCGGACTTAGAAATGGCGGCAAATCATTGAGCTGCGGGTTCACCAGCCGCTCGATCCGCCGTTCTGCCATATTGGCAATTTCTGCGATCCCCAGTTTAATAAAATCCATGGCAAATGCGATCGGCTGTCCATGAAAGTTCCCACCGGAGATGACTTTGCTTTCCTCAGAAAAAATTAATGGATTGTCGGTCACTGCATTCATTTCGACAAGCAGTTTCTCTTTCGCATAGTTCACCGTTTGCCATGAAGCGCCTAATACTTGTGGGATACAGCGTAACGAATACGCATCCTGCACCCGTAATTCTCCCTGTTCGGTTGTCAATTGACTATCCTGTAACAGCAATCGGATTCGTTCGGCAACCTCCATTTGTTCCCGATGACCTCGGACGCGATGGACATCTGCGTCAAACGCATCCATGATTCCCTGTAATCCTTCCATTGTCACAGCAGCAATATGTTCGCTTTGACGTAACAATTTTTCTGCTTCCAGATACGTTACCACGCCAACTGCTGTCATTGCCTGTGTTCCATTAATAAGAGCCAAACCTTCCTTTGCTTTTAGCTGTATTGGTGCGATCCCTTCCTCGGTCAGGGCGGCAATTGCGGTTGTTCGCGTTCCGTTATAATCCACATCCCCTTCCCCTAATAATCCCAATGCCAGATGAGAAAGCGGAGCCAAGTCACCGCTAGCACCAAGAGATCCTTGTTCAGGGATAACCGGATGAATTCGAGCGTTTAGTAAAGCAACAAGCTGCTCCACCAATTCCGGACGCACACCCGAATACCCCTGACTCAATGCGTTTGCTCTGAGCAACAGCATCGTCCGACTAATTTCTTCCGGAAAAGCAGCCCCCACCCCGCATGCATGGGAATGAAGCAAATGAAGCTGCAACTCCTCTAAATCCTGTGTATCAATCACGACGTCACTAAATTTACCGAACCCAGTATTGATTCCATACATCGTTTGTTTCTCATGAATGAAGTCATTCACGGTTTCCCGGTTACGCCTTATTGTTTCAACGGCCTGTTCCGCTATCTTTACCTGTTCATGTTCATAGACAACACGCTCTACCTCATCAAACGTTAATGTCTTACCTGTTAACGTCACCATTTCCTGCACCTCCGCAATAACGATTTACCATAATAAAGCAGCCAATAAAAAAGAGGCATTGGTTACTTGAACCAAGCCTCTTCTGAAACAAACGCATATAATTTTAGTTTATGGATATTGTCCAGCATACAATCACCTCAAAGAAATAACATTGCTTATCTTTATTGTAATCGTTTCACTACCCTAATTCAACGGTGTTTTTTAATTTTCTGTTTCCTCTGGTCCATTCCGCTTCTGGTAAACAATCGAGAACCCAACAAAGGAGAAAATAATAGAAATAATCG
Source organism: Lentibacillus songyuanensis (assembly GCF_039548255.1). Lineage (NCBI taxonomy): Bacteria > Bacillati > Bacillota > Bacilli > Caryophanales > Bacillaceae > Lentibacillus > Lentibacillus songyuanensis. Next base: position 12,179 of record NZ_JBCLVH010000004.1, on the reverse strand, counting down.
GCACACAATAATTCAGTACAGCATATGGTGCATATGCCCATGCACTAACGCCCAACGTACTAAGAACAAACACGGCGTCTGTGCTCCATGGAACGAGTGCCGAGGTAATGGTCCCACCATCCTCCAAGGCGCGGGAAAGATTTTTCGGATGCAGATTTTTCTCTTTAAAACTTTTTGCATACATCCGGCCCGGAATAATAATCGAAATATATTGTTCGGCCGTAATCACATTTGTAAAGAACGATGAAATAACCGTTGTCGCACATAAACTTCGTGCTGTGCGTGCCAGCTTGAGAATTTGTTCAACAATCGCATGTAACATACCGGTTCCTTCCATCAAACCACCAAAGATCATGGCAACGACCGCCAATGATACGGTATACATCATGGAATCCAGCCCGCCTTGGTTTAATAAATCATTCACTGTTTCATTTCCGGTATCGATCGCATATCCTTCTTGCAGGGCATTCACTGCATCACCGATATTTCCGCCTTGAATAAATACTTCCGACAAAAAGCCTAAAATGATTCCGACAGTCAACGCGGGTAATGCAGGAACTTTTTTAAACACCAGCAGAATAACGACAAGTGGGACAAGCAGCAGCCATGGTGAAATCACAAAGTTGATCTGCAAGCTATTCATCACCGCATCAATATTATGTGTATCAATCGTGTTCCCTGCAAATTTCATTCCCATAATCAGATAGACAATTAATGCAATAATAAACGCAGGAACGGTCGTATACAGCATGTGTTTGATGTGTTCAGAAAGTGTTGTCCCAGCAATCCCTGAAGCAAGCACTGTCGTATCAGAAAGTGGAGACATTTTATCACCAAAAAAGGCACCAGAAACGATTGCCCCAACAATCATGGCCGGCGGAATCCCCATGCTAAGGCCAATTCCCATCCCCGCTACACCGATCGTGCCAATCGTTGACCAGGAACTGCCGATCATGACCGTTACCACCGCACAAATTATTAACATGGCAGCCAGGAAAAAGGACGGGGTAATAATTTTCAATCCGTAATAAATCATTGTCGTAACAATTCCACCGCCGACCCAGGCACTAATAATGAGCCCAACAAAAATCAGGATGATAACCGCTGGCAGTACTTTAGTGATCCCTTGATAAATATACTGCTCCAGGTCCTTCCAGGAATAGCCGCATAGCCAGGCAATGAACGCAGCTACAATGGCGCCTAACAGAATCGGAACGTGTGGAGCCCCTTCATAAACAATAATGACAAAAATCATCGCGATAATCATCACGATAAAAGGAATGAGTGCTAGTATTAATGGAATCTGTTTATTAGACTTCTCCATCCTTTTCCCTCCAATTGGTATTTACCCTTTACTGTATATTCCTCCCCTTGCCAGAGCCTATGCACTTCCTTACATAAAGTGAAACTTCATTCAGTGGGGGTTTCCCTTTCTCCCCCACTGAATGTTAGTTGAACAGAATCGGACCTTTACGGGCAGTTGACCCCACTTATCTTTTTAGTTCCACCTCAAAATCTTGAAGCGGGGGTCTTACTGCCCGTTAAGGCGGGATAATAAGAAGTATTATCTGTCTTCAATGGGGATAACTGATCATTTTCACATTATTATTGAACTGCTTTAACAACTCTTTAATACTTTACCATTGTAAAGTAATGAAGTGGCAAAGTCAATAGATTTTCGTCCGTTTTAAAACGAAGATCATAACCTTAAAGATTAATAGGAAAATGGAAGGACTGTTCGTAGTGGATGGAGCAAGGAGCATAGTATCATCATTGAGTAACTACCGAACGGGTGAAGCATGACGTCGTTCTGCCCCTCACCCAACGGATAACTACTAATCCTTCCACTGAGGCGATGAGGGACAAAACGTGGCGGAGTTTCTCTCGTTCCGGTCTTCATCGAGGGAATGACGAGGCCGGAGCGAATAGCTTTTTCATAGCTTCAGTGAAGCGATGTGGTCCTTTGTTTTTTCAGCGTGCTGTTAAAACAATTGCATCGACATATAAATCACAATTGTTACCGTGATGCTGCTGAGAAGGGTGGAAAACAAGACGATTTGGGCATGTAATTCTGGTGCCACATCGTATTCGAGCGCAAGGGTAGCCGTGTTCCTTGATGTTGGGAAAGAGCTCGCAATAAGCAATGACTGGGCGATAACTCCATCTATCCCCAATACAAAAATAAAAACAAGCGCAAACATCGGACCTGCCACAAGTCTCCCTAATAGGCTCCAGCCAATCACCCGATGAAAAGTATTAAACCGAATATCAGCCAGCTGAGCACCTAAAAGAAGCAACGCCAAGGAGGCAAAGCCATTAGCAAGTTGTTCTAAAGGAATCTGAACAACCATTGGCAACGGAACATTAAAAACATTAAAGATAATCCCCAAAAGCAATGCATGAATAATTGGCAGCCTAAGGAGTGATTTCAATATATCCATGACTGTTTTTGAGGCAGAAATTAAGTTATATAACCCATATGTATAGGTAAGCAAGTTTTGAAAGACAAGCATAATAATTTGTACGGATACGCCTAATGGATTTGCGCTGAAAATAAGCTGACTGACCGGCAGCCCGTAGTTGCCGGAATTCATTAGGGAAATACTATTTTTTAAAGCGGTGCGCTCTTCTCCTTCAAGCCTTAATGACTTTGCCAAAACCACGCTTAAAAGTATTAAACTGGTAGAAAAAAACAACAAATAAAACAACAGCTTCCCCAGTAAGCGATAATCAAATTCAGCTTGGTAAATATTTAAAAAAACAGCTGCAGGCATGAAACAGTAGGTAATAAGTTTCGCAATTGGTCGCAGCTGAAAGCGGAACTTTTTTTGTAACAATGCCCCAACGAACAGTAATATTAAAATGGGTAAAATGACTTCCAAAAAGACCAGACTGATATAACTCATATAGGACCTCATTTCCCTCGAAAGATAACGATTGGTAAATCCTGCAAATCAATTAACCACTTTTCTCCCGCTAAAATGGTATCAATACAGACCTTTTAGATTTGATAAATATTTACAATCTATCTTTATTGTATAAGATCAACTACCATTAAACAAATCAATAATTATTATTAGAAGTGATAATTATTAGTTATATATCTAGCAGAATGGAAGCTCGATGAAGGGGATCAAGTAGATTTTATTGAGGAAGGCTGGAAACAGGCAGACTTAACATATACGTCAGCTGATTTTCTTCGTTATTTTACATAATGCAGCCATTCGATTAAGAAAGAATAATATATAATCACGCCTCGTTTCAGAAGTCATCAAGCCCTCCCGAAACGAATCATGCAGAAATAATCCAGCATGAACGCTATCATGCTGGATCCATAGTACATCCCCATTATTTAAAGCTATCAAGATCACACTAGCTCTGGTTGTCGGCTGGCTTTCTCCAGCAAACAATCAACAAACCTGTCACACTTATTCACATCATCAGATTGTGGCCGTAATTCCACCTTCATCGTCACCGCCAAATCTGACTGAACATACAACATATCGCGAAATTCATCTACCGCTCCGCAAAAGTGGGGAAAGAAGCTATCGCCTGAACCAAATACTGCAGTTGGTATACTATCCATATCTGCACTTTCCAGTTCCTCATACAAAGCGAGCATCTCACCAGGGATACTGCCGTTTGCCCACGTATATGTGCCGATCACCAGTCCATCATACTGCGAAATCCGCTCCATTGGAAAATCCTTCAATGGAAACAATTCCACATATACGGATCGTTCTTGAAACTTTGCCTTCATAATTTCCGCCAATTCTTCCGTATTACCAGTCACCGACGTATAAACAATTGCAATTCGCATTCCATCATCACCTACAATTCCTCAAAGCCATTGGACTGGGTTACTTTAGAATACGTCCGCGCTTTTTGTTCAAAGAAGTCCGATTTTGTTTCATTAATCATTTCATCACTAAAGACGTGAATCCATGGCATGGGATTTTCTCGTTCCACATAAAGATTCTTCAAACCGATTTGACGCAGCCGTTTATTGGCCAGATACTCCACGTACTGGTCAAATTCCTCCAAATCAATCCCATCAATAGCAGCCAAAATGTAATGTGCCCACTCTTTTTCCAGTTCGGTCGCCTGCGAAATAGCCTGGTAAATATAATCAATATTCGCATCCGTATTGAGTTCCTTATTTTCTGCCAGCAGTATTCGAATTAACTGGGTAATAAAATAAGCATGCTGCATCTCATCACGTTGAATATAGCTGATCATCGTACTCGTTTTCAACATTTTTTGTTGGCGTGCCAAATTATAGAAGAAGGCAAATCCAGCATAGAAGTAGATTCCTTCTAAATTAACCGAGTTAACACCAAGCTTGAATAAATTCTCCGGTGTTGGATTAAATCGAAACTCGTCATATACATCGAGAATCAACTGGTTACGTTTCATAATAACAGGATCGCTTTTCGCCTGATTAAAGCGGCTATTCTGTTCGCGTAATGGCACCAATGAACTAAGAATATACGAATATGACTCATTGTGTACCGCCTCTTGCTGCGAAATCACAGCAAAAATCGCTTTAAAACTGGAATCCGTCACATAGTCCATCGCCTGATTCATGGTCGGCGTCTGCAAGCTGTCAAGCATGGCAAGCTGTGTATTCACCCGTAAGAAAACGTCCTGCTCCGTTTCGCTTAACAAGTCCCACTGTTTGATGTCATCCTGCATATTAATTTCCTGCGCCTTCCAAAAGTTTGACAACAACGCCTGATATAGATCATACATTTGTGGATAAGCAATATCGTTCCAGTTTAATAGTCCGGAAGATTTCCCGTTGATAATACCCGTTGACTTATTCGGATACTCTGGGTTCAATAAATTAATACGTTTGATTGGTGTATTGACTGACATTTGATAAAACCTCCCTTGGGGACAGCCGAGGCTGCTGAAAAAGTGAAATCGATTCGTTTTGAAAACCTCTGCATCTCGCACGTTTCAAAACCGCTGTCGCACGTTTCGGGCTTGTTCCCGCACGTTTCAGGTCCGCTCTCGCACGTTTCGGGCTTATTCCCGCACGTTTCGAACTTGTTCTCGCACGTTTCAGGTCCGCTCCCGCACGTTTCAGCCCGTTTTCTTGCAAACGATTAGAAAAGGTACTTTTCAGCGATCTCGGACAGACCCCCTATTATTCTTTATCTTTAACATCCACTCACTAACTATGGCACGCTTCACATTCCTCAATCTCCGCTTGAGACGTGCTTCTGACATAATACGTGGTTTTTAGACCCTGTTTCCATGCTTCTACATGCAAGTTCAATAATTCCTTCGCTTTAATATCATGCCTTACGTATAGATTAAAGCTGATTGCCTGATCCACATGACGCTGACGGGCTGCATTCTGCCTGATACTCCACAGCTGATCCAGTTCATGTCTGGAACGGCGATAGTAATTATATGTCTCATGGTCAAGATCTGGTGCCGTTACTTTAAACTTAAAGTTCTTCTTTTCCTCCGCATATTCGACCGCATAGATTGGATCAATGCCATCCGTTGAACCGCCAATTTTTGCCGTCGACGAATTGGGGGCTACCGCCATCAGCCAACCGTTACGAATTCCATGTTCGCAAATCTCCTCCTGCAGTGCTTTCCAAGCTGCGGAATCATATCCTTTACGAGCAAAATAAGCACCCGTTTCCCATTCCGATCCAGTGAATTCCTTGTACGCCCCTTTTTCTTTCGCCAGTTCCATTGACGCTTTGATCGCATAATAAGCAATCGTTTCGTAAAGTTGGTCGGCATAGTCAACAGCCTGTTCCGATTCCCAATGGATGCCAGTCTGTGCTAACAAGTGATGCCAGCCAAACGTACCAAGTCCTACAGCGCGGTACTTCCGATTGGTTATCTGTGCCTGCCCTACCTTGATCGTATTCAAGTCGATCACATTATCGAGCATCTGCATTTGGATCGATACCAAACGCTCAATCACGTCATCCGCTACCGCACGCGGAAGATTGATCGATGATAGATTACAGACGACAAAATCACCTGGTTTACGTACCATTACAATGTTGCCATCCGCATCCTCATATTCATTTGTAATCGTTGTTGCCGACATATTTTGCATAATCTCGGTGCATAAGTTACTGCAATAAATCGACGTTAGTCCCTGACCGCGAACATGTTTATTCGGATTTTGGCGATTTGCCTCATCCCGATAGAACATATACGGGGTTCCCGTTTCCAGCTGTCCCACCATGATCCGCGCCATAATATCCATCGCCCGATATGTTTTGCGCGGCAGCAATGGATGATTAACCGCCTCTTCGTACTTTTCGGTAAAATAGGCACGATCCGTTTCATCGTAAAAATCTTCTAACCCAAGCGCTCTGCCAGACGCATCCTTCCAGCCCATGATTTGCTTGACCTGATGCGGACAAAATGTGTGCCATTCCCCTATGCTTCGGCCATTTTCGTCGACTTCCTGCAATTTCTTCATAAATAAGTCAGGAATGGCCACGCCGGTAAAAATATCGTGTGCTTTTCGACGTTCATCGCCATTATTTGTTTTTAGATCAAGAAAACCGTTCATGATATCTTTATGAAACACATCCAAGTAAATGGCTACCGCGCCCTGTCGTTGACCAAGCTGATCTACGCTGACCGCAGTATCGTTCAATAAGCGGATCCATGGCACAACCCCTGATGAGTTTCCTTTAAACTTCTTAATATCCGAACCCAATGCACGAACTTTTCCGTAATAAATACCAATTCCGCCGCCATCCTTACTAAGTCTGGCAATATCCCAGTTATTCAAATAAATCCCATCAAGTGAATCCTCCACCGTATCGATAAAACAGGATGATAGCTGGCCAAAGCTTTTTCCTGCATTGGCAAGGGTTGGTGTAGCAACGGTCATATACAAATTGCTCATTGCCCAGTACGCTTCCTTCACCAATTCAAGTCGTTTCTCTTTTGCCTCGTTCTTCATTAGTGTCATAGCAATAATCATGAACCGTTCCTGGGGCAGTTCATATACTTGATGGTCGTGATCACGTGTTATGTATCGATCGGCAAGCAGGAAGAGACCAATATAATTAAACAGCTTGTCCCGCTGGGGATCGATTGCTGAAGCAAAGGACATGATTTCATCTCTGTCATATACATCCAGCAGATCCGTTGCATAAATACCTTTATCCGTAAGTGTTTGGATTAATTGATAAAAATCCCCATATTTTTGATCCGCATGATACCCGCGATTTGCGGCTGCTTGCTGGTACAATTCATTTAAATACATATGGGCTGCGACAAACGTCCACCCTGGCTGGTCCATAGCGATGTGATTTAACGCGTAAAACAGTGCATGATTGTTTGCTTCCTCTTTGGAAGTATCCATTGTAGCTAATTGCTGAATAATCCCTTCTGCTTGTAAATTATACTTCTGTGCTGCATCCTTAATAACATCAATTATTCCATCTACCGTAGTATCCATCTGTGTTTCCATTGTTTCTTCCTCCCTTAACGCTTCGGGAAATTAAAAAATCCACACCTGTGAATGGAGTGGATTGAAACAACAATGCCAAGTTATTCCATAAAAGGAATAGGAAATGCTAAAATCATTTCCTTTCTAATTGCTGGTCGGCACGATTATTTCATTTTCTCCATCCCCGAAGAAATTGAAATTTTATTTAGACATGTATTCAAATGTCACCAATGGGCATTCGAACAACTACGAAAGACTGGTCTCCTGACTTATGCTTCATCCTAAACCTGAGCCCTTCCTGTTTGAAAATCACAGTGGTTCTGCTCAGTTCGTCAGCACTTACAGTTGCGGGGGCAGCCCTGGATTTGCACCAGGTTCCCAATTAAGCTAATTCGCATCTTTTGTGTCAAATACTATATATAGTTTTTACCTGCAAACATTTACACAAGATATTGTATTACCTACTATTACCTATCCTAAATTAAATTTGTGCGTTTGGCAATAGGTTTCGTAAAAATCTTTCGGAAAAACGTGGATAAAGAAAAAACTGTCCACGTCAGCAGACAGCTTTTTCTATTTCTTAACAAGCTTGGAGCTCCCCCATTAAAGGAAGTTACACTTTATCATCTATTTATCTGCATGTGAAGCGTTTTTTCGATCCCATAATTCAACACCGCTGTCATCCTCTAATGTATCACGGTAAAATACCGGATCCTTTCCGGCCTTGCGCTGCTCGCGGTAATCGTTTAGAACGCGGTTGGCAATCTTGAACAGTCTGGCAATGGCGTATAGGTTTACTAAAGCCATAATAGACATGGTCAGATCAGCAAGTGCCCAAACAAGATCAAACGATGCGATGGCTCCAAAAGCAACCATCAACAGAACCGCAATACGGTAAATAAATAACCCTACTTTGCTGTCTTTGATATACCCAATGTTGTTTTCCCCGTAATAATAATTTCCAAGAATCGAACTGTAGGCAAATAGGAAGATGGCTATGCCAATAAAGACCGCCGCCCACTCCCCGACATGCGCCTGAACAGCATTCTGGGTGATTTGAATTCCGTCGAGCTTGCTTCCCTCATAGCCGCCAGCGGTAATAATAATAAGCGCAGTGGCACTACAAATTAAAATCGTATCAAAAAACACGCCCAAAGCCTGAATTAAACCTTGCTTGGCTGGGTGGGAGACCTCAGCTGTTGCTGCTGCATTTGGCGCACTACCCATACCAGCTTCGTTCGAGAATAATCCACGTTTAATTCCCATCATAATGGCAGCACCAAATCCACCACCAGCTATTTGCCGAATCCCGAATGCGTTTTCCACAATGACTGCAATCATGTTTGGAATCGCTGTTATATTAACGACTAATATATAAATAGCAAGGATAATATAAAGAACAGCCATCACCGGAACAATGATTTGGGTAACGTTGGCGATGCTCTTTAATCCGCCAAAAATTACAATCGCTGTCAATAACGCCAATATTATTGCCATTAGCTTACTATCAAAGTGAAACTCATTGGAAAAAGCCAGACCAATCGTATTCGACTGGACCGAATTAAACACCAGACCATAGGTAAATGTAATAATAATAGCAAAGGCAATAGCAAGTCCGCGGTTTTTGAGCCCCTTTTCGATGTAATAGGCTGGACCGCCGCGATATTGATCCGCCTCGGGTACTTTATAAACTTGAGCCAGCGTACTTTCCACAAAGGCAGACGCTGATCCCAATAACGCAATGATCCACATCCAAAACACGGCCCCTGGTCCACCCGCTGCTACTGCGGAGGCTACACCGGCAAGATTTCCTGTTCCAACTCGTGAAGCTGCACTAATCGCAAATGCCTGAAATGAAGAAGTCCCTTTTTTACCCTTCGCACTAACCGCCCGTTTATCAAAAATAACCCGGAACATTTCAGGAAACATTTTAAATTGAACAAAGTTTGTCTTTACTGTAAACCATAGCCCTAACCCAAGTAAGACGACAATTAGAACATACGTCAAAAAGTTATCGTTCACATTCTTTACTAACGCTTCAATGAAGTCCATGTAAAATTGATTCTCCCTTCAAACATATGAAAACCCCTTTTATTAGATATTGGCCAAAAAGTCTCTAAATAATAGGCCGCAATCTGCAGTACGTCGTTGGTTTTTATTCTGATACCTTTTGAAACTTGATCATCCCAAGCATCTTTTTACCTTTCCCGTAATTGACCTAAAAAAAACGTCGCATGGATTTTTCCCTGGCTTGTAAACAGAAAAGAAGCCGTATGGTTGGCTTCTTTTTTTCCTGATAGTGTACTGCAATATTGTATCTTAATTATACGTTTAGGTACAACCTTTTTTTATTGGAAAAAGACACTTGCCGTCCATCGGCTTCAGAAATCGGCGTGCTCTCTGCCGGTTAAAACAGCTCCCATCTGCCTAACAAACAACTCGAAACTTTTTCACCCTCTTTTTTTATTCCACGGATATTCTGTCCCAAAATTTTCGGCCATTTCCTTTGAGTTTCTTCGCCTTTGCTTACGTTGTTCAGCACGGGCTGGGGCACTTTGATGTAACTGCTTTTCCTGGTCGGTCTCTGGATATACGTCTGGGACCGGGATCGGACGGCCGTTGTGATCCACCGCGACAAAGGTCAAAAATGCGGTTGTACATACACCCCTATCTCCTGTTAGTAAATCTTCCGTTACCGCCTTAACAAAAACCTCCATCGATGTGTTATGCGTCCACGTAACAAAAGCTTCCACACAAATGGAATCTCCTTCCTTGACAGGCTCTAGAAAGTCAACGGAATCGGTAGAAGCGGTAACAACCGGCAGTCTAGCGTGACGAACCGCTGCTATTGCCGCCACATCATCAATATGTGCCATCAATTTTCCGCCAAATAAAGTTCCATGATGATTTGTGTCTGGCGGCAGAACATGCGATGTCTTTACTACTAATGAATTGGAACAGGCCTTACTCTCCATGATGCATTCTCCTTTTGTAAAATCTTATAGGATCGGTGATAATAACCGGGATAGTGACTCCTTGAACCGGATGCCGATCGAACGTTTTTCATATAATTTTTTCGTCATTTGGGTGGACATAGCGATATCTTGCTCGAATGCCTCTACTAACTTTTCGGCAATTTCTGTGTCATATAAAAATGCATTGACCTCAAAATTTAGCCGGAAACTGCGCACATCAATATTGGCAGTACCGACGGAGGAAATTTCCCCATCGACGATAATCATCTTCGCATGCAGAAATCCGGGTTGATAAATGAATACCTCTGCACCAGCATTCAATAAATCGCCAATATAGGATAGTGTTGCCCAATAAACAAACGGATGATCCGGTTTGTTCGGGATCATAATTCGAACGTTCACACCAGACAAGGCAGCAATTCTAAGCGCATCCCTTAAGCTTTCGTCAGGAATAAAATAAGGGGTTTGAATATATATATAGTGTTTCGCCGACAAGATCATTTTAATATACCCATTTTTTATTTGTTCCCAATCGGAATCTGGGCCACTGGAGACAATTTGAATCCCCACATCTCCTTCGGGCACTGCGGCATAATAACGATTATCATATAAAATATCATTCCTTGACGCTTGATTCCAGTCTAGAATAAAGCGGGTTTGCATATTATTGACCGCATCGCCAATAACCCGCAGATGGGTATCCCGCCAATAACCGAATTTCTTTGTCTTACCAAGATATTCATCACCGATATTAAACCCGCCGATATAACCAATTCTCCCGTCAATAATCGCAAGTTTACGGTGATTTCGATAATTAATTTTAAAATTGACTTTGGGTATCTTTGGTGGGAAAAATGCTTCTACTTCCCCGCCAGCCTGGCGAATCCGCTTAATAAATTTTCTGCTTAACGTACGGGAACCCATATCATCATAAAGCACCCGAACTTCCACACCCTCTTGCGCTTTTTTTACCAAACAGTCGGCAATTCGTTTGCCCAGCTGATCATAGCGAATAATATAATACAATAAATGAACATGATCTGTTGCGTCCTCCATATCATTGAGGAGTGCCGTAAATTTTTCCATGCCATCGGTATAAATAGAAACACGATTATCCTGGGTAAAAATAGCATCATCATTTCGTAAGTGTAAAAAGTATAAGTCCTTATAGGCAGCAATCGCAGGATGTTTAAAAACAAATTTATCTTCTTCAAGCGCCTTTATTTGCGATTGTACAGCTTTTTTCACCCCTAGTCTACTTTTGGTATCCCATGTGAATATTCGCTGTTTACTGATCGTTTTACCAAATATTAAATACAAAACAAATCCAACAATCGGAATAAATAATAAAACCATCAGCCATGCCCAGGTAGCCGTTGCATCCTTACGCTCCAGGAAAATAATCGTGAAGGCAAGAGCGATATTAACAATTGTGATAAAACCCAATAAATAAGGCATGAACACCATGACAGCTTCTCCTTCCAAATAGTTACCACATTTTCGTTACCTATAACTATTATGTAAATAAATAGCATTCTAATCCAAGTTCATACTAACTTATTATTGTATACTAGTGGCGATGAAAAACAAAGAAATCCGAAAAGCAGCCAAGACGGAACAGAAACTGCCTGCATAAGACGGACATCACAGAGTAGAAAGTTTCGTGCGTAGTTGATATAGACTCCCTCAGATAGATCCATTTTACTAGTAAATGCTCGCTTATTCGCAGGATTTCAAATCCCTTGTAAGGATAATGA